>DATFXP010000045.1:0-3533 GCA_035315785.1 Candidatus Udaeobacter sp.
AATCATGAGCGCGGTCAAAGCAGCTGCGATAACACCTTCTCTAACGACTCCGCTGACCGCAGCCTTTACGAAGACGGACTGATCGGCGAACTGCTTTACCTCCACATCGCTTGTTACGGTCGTGAGAACGTTGGCCATGGCGGCCTTGACTCCCTCTGCCACTGAGAGCGTTGAAGCCGCGCCATTTTTGAAGACCGTGAGCAACGAGCTGCGGATACCGTTCTGACGAACGACATTTTCCTGCGGCATGTAGCCGTCGCGCACCTGGGCGACATCTTTTATGTAAATCACCGTTCCGCCCACCATTTTGATCGGCAGATTGTTTAACAGATCGATCCGGGGTGGATTGACGTTAAGATCAATCGGCACCTCTTTTCCTCCGATTTTGGCTGTGCCACTTGGATAGGTCAGAAACCCGTTGCTCAGGGCCGTGACCACGTCTGTTTGGACAAGATTGTTTGCTTCCAACGCCTTGAGATCGAGATCGACTGAAACAACTCGTTGTTTGCCGCCGTATGGATACGGAATGGCGACTCCAGGCACACTAATGAGGCCGACGCGGATCTGGTTAAAAGCAACATCAAAGACCTGCTGCTCTGACAGCTTGGTACTGCTAATTCCGAACTGCAGAATGGGAACGGTGGACGCGCTGTATTGGATGATCAGCGGCGGCGTGATCCCTGCCGGCAGCTGTCTCAAAATGGTTTGTGAAACAGCCGTCAACTGGGCCACGGCGGTTGAAGGGTTTACAGTCGGGTGAAAGAAGACTTTAATTACGCCGACGCCGTCATACGAGGTCGATTCGATGTGTTCGATATTATCGACGGTCGTCGTGAGCGCCCGTTCTTCGCTGTAAATAATTCGTTGGGCGATCTGATCGGCTGGCAGTCCGGTGTAACTCCAAATCACACTGACCACTGGAATATTGATAGCGGGAAAAATGTCCGTCGGCGTTTTGGTTACGACAAAAGGCGTCATCAAGAGCACCAGCAAGGCTGCGACGACGAACGTGTATGGTCGGCGCAGAGCTAGACGAACAATCCACATAACGTGCCTCTGATGTGGCTAAGGACACAGTAGCTCGCCTTCATGGCCTGACTCACGCTCCGCGACCTACAAGCCGCCATTGCGCATCCGCGGGATTTTGCCCCCAATATGAATGATGGCGGCCCTCTCTTTTGAGGAAACTCCGAACTGAACTAAATGTCAACGTCCTTTCATTTCGACGCCGGCTTTTTCGGGCGCTCCGGGCGGACGCGTTTTCTTCACCGAACCCAATGGCAACGGCCGATTCGAGATTTTTCTTCGACCGCGCACAGCGCCCGAGTGACTCCAGACCTTGACTAGATCTTCCACTGAGACCCGCGCTCTTGAGCATGAGGTCGAGCGCGTCGATCGCCTAACTTCGTGGCGAAAGAGACCTTCATGTTCTGTGAAATCTCGATCTTCAAACGCTTGAGGAACAAAGAACAAACCAAATCAAATGAAAAAATACCTAACCGTCCTCGGGGCCCCCAAATCCCTCGTCTTGCTCGTGCATCCGCTCGGCCCAGGTGGGTAGATGCGATCGATCGCGGGCTAATGCGGCTTTTACGAAGAAAGCCTTACAGACCTCTTCAGCGTAAAACTGCGGTCACGTAGCGCGTCCGTGCGTAAAAGATTCGCACAAGAAATCCGAGATTTTCTGAAATCTCGATCTTCGGACGCTTGAGGAAGAAATAACGAACCAAATCAAAATAGCATGAACGCTCCCGACGATTACCAATTCGAGACGAGCCGGAAAGATTTGGCAGACGGAATCCTCAAGCAGGCTGCGCTGGATTTGCGACGGTTCCATGACGCAACGAGCGCGGTCGAGCGGGAATTCTATCTCGATGCTTATCGCTGGATAACATCCGACGATTGGTCCTGGCCATTTTCCTTTTTAAACGTTTGCCAACTACTGAATTTCGCGCCGGAAACCGTTCGCGAGGAGACGCTCGCCGATCTGTCGTTGGGCGCCTTCGGTTATTGGAGCCGACGCTGTGGACGCGCAGCGCGAAGATTTAAGACTTTTCTTGGCAACATTTTCACAAACGAACGCACCGCGAACGCCACCGAACCAGTCACATAGCTGATGCCTTACACTATGAAAGCACACGCCTTTGTTCAGAAGTTGCGTCGAATTTGGCGGCCAATTGTTAGGAAGGCCTCCTACAGACACGATCCACTGCTCATCAACAGTTTGGGCGCATTCAATTTCCGACCGCCAGTCAGGCTTCAGTTTCCCAGCGAAAAATTCGCGCGCTCCAGAGCGTTCTCGCGATGAACGTCAGCACGATTGTTCTCATCAACGGCCTGTGGATGACCGCGCTCAGTTGGGAAAACTGGGTAAGACACTATTCGGACAAAGGTTATTGGGTCATTGCCGCGAATTGGCCCGGCATGGACAGCGACATTGAGCAACTTCGGCGCGATCCGAGCAGCTTCGCGAATCTTGGACTGACTGAAATTGTCGATCATTACGAACAAATTATTCGCGAACTCGAAAATCCGCCGATCATCATCGGATATGGCTTCGGCGGTTTGGTGACACAGATTCTTCTCGACCGCGGCTGGGGCGCCGCCGGCGTTGCGATCGCAAGTGCTCCGGTAAAGGGAATTGCACGGTTGCCGTTGTCGGTATTGAAGCTGGCGTTCTCAGTTCTCGGCAAGTCTCATAGCAACCAAACCGCTTCATTGACGGCGGAACAATTTCATCGCGCGTTTGCGAACTCTCTAACGGAAACGGAATCGTTCGATGCCTTCACACGTTACGTCGTGCCGGCTCCGAATCGGGTTCTGTTGCAAACAGCGTTCGCAAATTTCATTTCGCAGACCCCGGCCACCGTCAACTTTCGGAACGACACGCGCGCGCCGCTGCTCTTGGTTGCGGGCGGCAAGGATCGCGTGGTGCCGAGCTCACTCGTCAAAGCGAACTTCGAACTCTATCGAGAATCGAAAGCCGAAACCGATTACAAGGAATACCCCGAGCAAACGCACTTCTCGTTCCTTGAGGAAACTAAGGTCGCGGACTACGTGCTCGGTTGGGCGCTCTGCCGCTCTAATGGTTCGAAGCTGACCGCGGCTGCGAATCAGACCGATACCTGGTCAGTTCAACTCTCAACCTAACGAAAAGGAGACGCGACATCGCTATAGCGTGCTCGCTGAATTCTTGCCGCCCTCAACTGCGAACGCAGAATGTCAACATCATCGGACATGTGAGGCAGCCAACGCGATTTCAATTTACTAGCACAGACGGCCTTTCCATTGCGTGCGTGAAATGGATCGGTCATCACGCCGTTCGCGGAGTCGTTCAGATCGCCCATGGACTTGGCGAGCATATGGGCCGCTATGCGGAGCTAGCTGAGAACCTGGTTCATGCGGACTTTGTCGTTTACGGAAACGATCACCGTGGTCACGGCCTGACCGCAAAACCCTCTGGGAGTTTTGGCGAATTCGGCCCCGGAGGCTTTGATCAACTCGTCGAAGACATGGTTTCGCTTCGCGCGATC
>DATFXP010000046.1:0-25208 GCA_035315785.1 Candidatus Udaeobacter sp.
TCCACTACCAGGGCGGTAGTCCATACGTGACTAACTCGGCGTCGGTGGCGCAAAACCAGACCGGGATCAACAGTTTGCTGGTTCTCGAAGTGCCCATGGAGGTTGGCTGGAAACTCTGGGACTTGCCGATGCGGATATTCAGCGATTTCGCGACCAATTTTGAGGCCGACGATCGCGCCAACGCCGCCGGCGAGTCGGGCCATGGCAGCCAGCGCTTCGCATACACGGCTGGGCTCGGTATCGGCCAATTGAAGGCGAAAGGCGATTGGCAGATCGACATTTGGTATCAACACGCCGAGCAATTCTCGCTCGATCCGAACCTGATCGATGATGATATTTTCAATGGCCAGTTGAATATGCACGGCATCGCCGCTAGAGCCGCATACAACCTGTCGGACGCTGTCAACGTCACCTTGACCTACGCCCACGGTTGGCAGTACAATCACAATCTCGGCACTGGCGGAGTCGGACAGGCAGCCACCGGAATTAATCCATTGGCTCAGTTCAATTGGTTCACCGCTGACCTGAACGTCAAATTTTAATCAGCGAGATTTTAGTACCTAACAAGCCAAAGCATCCATGCCTATGAAAATCAAATACCTCGCATTCAGCCTCGCGCTGATCGCTACAACCATCTCAAATGCAAACGCGGATCGCCTGGTCATCAAGGGCTCCGACACGCTCGGGGCAAAACTGGTCCCGCAGTTAGCGGAACAGTTCAAAGCACAACATGCCGGAACCACCTTCGACATTGCCGCCGAGGGATCCACCACCGGGATCGCAGCGATCATTGATGGCACGGCAGAAATCGGAATGTCGAGCCGTCGCGCCAAAACCTCTGAAGTCGGCGCCGCTGCGGCAAAAGGTAAACACATGAAGCCTACAATCGTAGCTTTTGATGGAATCGCGGTGATCGTGAACTCGGCGAATCCGATCAAAGGCCTAACGAAGAAACAAGTGGAACAAATCTTTACCGGTGATGTGACGGATTGGAGCGCTGTCGGAGGATCAGGCGGTAAGATCTCCGTTTACACTCGTAACACTTCGTCAGGCACCTACTCCGAATTCAAGGAGTTGGCGATGAAAAAGCGCGATTATGCGCCCGGCTCGCAAAAGATGGCCGGCAATGAACAGATCGCGGCCGAAGTGGGCAAAAATCCAAACGGGGTCGGTTATGTTGGCATGGCGTACACCAAAGCTGGCGGAATAAAAGCAATGCCGGTCGATGGCGCAGTGCCCTCGGTCAAAAGCGTGCAAGCCCACAGCTATCCTTATTGGCGGCCGACGTTTTATTACACAAATGGCGACCCGAGTGGCCTGGCAAAGGAGTTTGTCGATTTCACAGTAGGGCCCGGGGGCCAGAAAATCGTGGCGCAGGTTGGATTTGTACCGATCAAATGAACCGATCGTGGTTAGGTTAACTAAAGCCCGACGGGGATAACATATCTCGACGGGCTTTTTGGCAGTTGGTCAAACCCCATCAGTGAAACGAAAAAAACAACGGCACAAAAAAACCCGGGAAATCTCTCCCGTGACGATGCTCACGGACGAATTGGACGCAGTGAGACGCGATCTGCGCCGCACGATTCGGGCTTACGCCGCACGCCTAGAGCTCGATCTCGCCGAAAGTATGGCAGCTGTTACCCGCTACAAACGGGCGGAAGATTTGCCGCGCGAGCGACTGCACGACATTCGCGATCTGACAATCATGATGCGCAAACGGAAGCTGAAACCGGAAAAAGGCCGGCGCAAAGATGTGCGCAAGCTCGATTCCCTCATTCGTGATTTACACTCAATTGCGCAACCCAACGCGCATCACACTGATTCCAAATGAGGCGAATCTCGCGCGCCTAATGAAAGCGATCCGTAGGGTCGCCTCTCCTTCCAAAGGAGAGGGGGAGGGTGAGGATTCGGCCGGTCAATGTTGGCGTGCAAAACCTCGCAGCCCTCACCCTTGCCCTCTCCCCTTGCAAAGGAGAGAGGCGAGAATATTCCGAGCAGTAGCATCATTCGTCCTTGTGTTCGTTAGTCTAGGTTTGTCCCGGTCGGTGGCCGCCCCACTCAGTGCGGACATGATCGTCAGCGTACCCGATCAAGAGCTTGCATTAGTCGATCGCGGGAAGTTGATCGCGTGTTACTCCATCTCGACGTCGAAGTTCGGGACCGGCGATTCTAATGCCAGCTACCGCACTCCACTTGGCACCCTGTTTGTGTCAGCAAAGATCGGCGACCGATTGCCTGCCGGTGCGGTGATCAAGAACCGTATTCCAACCGGTGAAATCGTGACCGTGGATGCGCCGGGACGCGACCCGATCGTTTCACGCGTGATCTGGCTGCGAGGAATGGAAGCGCAAAACCAGAAAGCACGCGATCGCTGCATTTATATCCACGGAACACCGCAGGAACGCCGGATCGGTAAACCGGCGGGCTTCGGTTGCATCCGCATGCGCTCACGCGACATCATCGACCTTTACGATCGCGTCCACATCGGCACACATGTTCTTATTACCACGCGCAGGATTCACGATTTGGTTAAGCCGGAAGAGCCGAACTTACTGGCAAGATCAGATTAAAAACGCCAGCTCGGAGTTGTCATGGTGGGACGGATCGCCGAGCCGTCCGTCTCCTTTGGTGCGCCCGGCGGTCGCGCCCTACCAATTCCTGCTAGTTCCCGCATGAGACCGTATCAACCGACGAATCGACCGTCTCTGTTTCAAAGATTGTACGCGAGCTTGTGACTCGGCTGATACAACTGGATGTCATCCGCGCCGGGCACGATCATCATAATGATCCGTCCGTATTCGGTTTGCTGGATAGGACCCCGGAACTGTGCTCCTTTCGCCCGTAACTCGCTGACTGTCGTCTCGATGTCATCGCACATCAACGCAATCGCGTGGTGACGCAGATAATCATACGTTTTGCCTTCCCATTCGCTGTGTGTCGGATGCACCCCCATCTCGCTTGGCCCCGATTTAAAGATCAGCCAGTTGTTGTCCCATTCTTCGGTCACGTACTTCCACCCGAGCACGTCCCGGAGAAATGCCCGCGTCGCATTAGCATCGTCGGAGTAGATCAACGTATGAATTGAGGTAATCATGTGTTTGCTGTCGCTGTTACTGAATATATCTAACGAGTTTTTGAGATTAGTCGTCGAATGAGATGCCCTTTCCATATCCATAATCCCGATAGCACAATCACTGGAAGCGCCACATATCGGACAACGGGGGCGTAGTTTGGAAGCTCTTTGAAGGGACTGTAAACGTAACCGATTATAGGAATGCCAAAGACGATGTGAATCCAGCGGAAAATCGAACGTTTCTTAGCATCAGTCATTCAATCCCTTTCCTTTTAGAATTTGCGGCACGCATTTTTCAACCCAGGCCTCCCGTGTTGTCGGCTGTTTGGCTGCAGAAAAATAAAGGAGGTATCCTCTTTGCCTGCCCTGGGTTAACGCATTAAACGCCTTTTTCAAGGCAGGAGAGTTATCCAATCTATTTTGGAATTCCTCAGGAATTGCGAATTCCGAAGTCTTTTTATAACTCACTTCCCAACCGGCTTTTTCCGCTTCAATGGCTTCTTTGACATAGGCTTTCAGGATGGCTTGCATTTCAAAGATTTCCTGAACGTTGGTGAACCGAATCTGGCGCGCCGCCTGCACGTGCGCCGTTTGTTGGATGTGAATCCTCTTGGGGTCCTTAAGCAAAGCACCTTTGAAGAATAAAAGGGCGCAGTAGTCCTTAAATCCATGTATCAGAACGATGTTATTTTCCTGATGCGTGTAAAACGGTTTACCCCACTTAAATTCTTCGGTCCGCGCACAATCACCTTCTCAGTTCCTCAAACTCGCCGCGCCATTTCTTAGCTGTCCTCAGAAATCCATCAACCTTCGGATTCATTTTCATTTGATCCCCTTAGCTCTCCTTGTGAAGTGATCACGCAAGAACGATAACGTGTAAGCGTTTCGCTTCTGTAAGTCTCGATCAATCTCCACGACACGTTCACGGCAAAAATCCTGTGTGCACTCGACAAACTCTGCAATCGCCACGTCGAGAGCCCGTTGGGCGGGCGAGAGAGCTCCGCAGATGCATAATGCTCAACAAAATACTCAGCGGATTTTTTCAAACGCGCGGAATCGAGATCGGGAAACATGGCGGAATCCAACGAGTTGCATCCCTGGTTAGGTAGCATGCTGTGACTTGCCACGATGTTTCAGCACCTCGTAACGCAGTGCAACCATGCCGGTCTTGTAGGCTTTCACTTCCATGAGATGGAGGGAAACATCTCTGTCGAGCTTCTCGAAGAATGAGATTCCTTCGCCAATCAAGATCGGCAGAATCGAATAGCGTACTTCATCGGCTAGCCCGAGGCGCAGACATTCGCCGCAAACCACGCCGCCACCAACGAACCATATGGCACGGAATCTCGGCCGCAGACGCCGTTCACGAATTGCGCGAGATCGCCTGAGTTGAACTCCACTGTGTCCCGGCTTCGCGGCAGTTCGCGACTGCTAAGCACGAAAACAGGTTTCTCCCCGTACGCCCACCCCAATCCTTTGGCTTCAAAATTCAACGCAGTTTCATAGGTTCGCGACCCCATGACGTAGCAATCGATCGTTTTCAGGAAGGCCTCAACGAATTCCGGGTCCATCGTGGCCCCATCCGGGAATTCATCTGAGGTCTCGAGCCAATCGACGCTCCCATCTTTCCGAGCAATGAAACTGTCGAGGCTCGACGCCATGTGAATCGTTACGCGAGAATCACCGATTGCCAGCGTGTCGTCTTCGCTTGGTGCGCCCATGTGACCTAACGAGAGTTACTGCGATATAAGCTTAGTCAATCCAATCACTTCTTCAGCATTGCATCGCGTTTTGGCTTGAATTCATTTCCTGGGTTCCATTCAGGAAACTTATCGCCATTTGCTACTTCGTAACCAACTTCGAATACAAGTTGAACATCCTGCACGGCGCCAGAGAGGTCCCAATCGGGCTTAACTTCGTCGGTGACCTGGTGGTAATCTGTCGAGTCATATTCGTCGGACTTGAGCGGTGCGTTCTCGGGACGCGAAAGAAGATGTTCACCTTTGCCGATGTAAAGCGAGGGCAGGCCAACTTTCGAGAATTCGAAATTGTCTGCGCGATAAATCTTGCCTTTGTCAGGGCGGCTGTCGGGAATCGCTTTGCGACCCTGCTGTTTGGCCGCGGCAGCCAGAAGATCGTCGAGCGTGGAAAAACCAAGACTCAGATCCTCGATATCGCGCGCTTTGCCCCAGACATTCATGCTATCGAGGTTGATGTCACCCAGCGTTTTCTGCAGCGGATAGAGCGGGTGTTCCGCATAATATTTGGCGCCAAGCAATCCTGCTTCTTCGGCTGTCGTTGCCATGAACAGCACTGACCGTTTCGGCGCCGGATTTATTTTTGAGAACGCGCCCGCGATCTCGATGATTGACGCAACGCCTGACGCATTGTCTATCGCACCATTAAAAATCTGATCGCCCTGCAATTCCGGATGCCGGCCGAGATGATCCCAGTGCGCGGTATAAATCACGTATTCGTTGTCTAATTTGGGATCGCTGCCTTCGAGCTTGCCGATGACATTGTGCGATTTGAACGAGCGAACCTGCTGTTTGATATCAATGTTGGCTTTGCCATTCAGGACCACCGGTCGGAAATCCTTGGTAATCGCAGATTTCTTGAGGGCATCGAAATCCTGGCCGGAATTAGCGAACAATTCTTTCGCAACATCGAGCGTGATCCACGAACGCGCCGAAACCGCATCCATATTCTTGTTCGGATTGTCGAGCTCGAAGTTTTCTTTGCTCCAGCTCGATTTCACCACCTGCCATGGATAAGCGGCAGGTTCCGTCTCGTGAATGATGATTGCCGCGGCCGCGCCCTTTTTCGCTGCGATTTCGTATTTGTAAGTCCAGCGACCATAGTACGTCATCGCTTTTCCTTTGAACATTTTGTCGTCGAGTTTTGACCGATCTTTTGGATCGGGAATCGGCGGATCGCCGATCAGCATGAGCAACGTCTTACCCTTTACATCGACATTCTTGTAATCGTCCCAGCTGTACTCGGGCGCCACGACGCCGTATCCGACAAACACCAGATCTGACTTCGCAACCTTGATCTCCGGGTGGAGCCGCGCCGATGAAGCAACAAAATCATCCGGATACCTCAGATCCATCGTTTTGTCGCCAACGACGAAGGACATTTGCGGTTCGCTTTTGATCCCGGCGAGTGGAACTTCCTGCGTGTATGTCCTGTCGGGATTTCCCGGTCTTAGTCCGATCTTTTTGAACTGATCGGTAATGTATTTCACCGAAAGTTCTTCGCCCTTTGACCCCGGTGCACGCCCCTCGAATTCGTCCGATGCTAGAACTTTGATATGTGCGAGCAGACCGTCCGGCGTAATCGCCTCAAGCGCAGGCTGCAAACGGTCCCTTAATTCATCATTTCCAAGGAGAGCCGCCAGGGCGACGAAAAAGATCGCGAGTAACAAGCACGAAATTTTCATGCTGGTTCATTAACGGCGCTTCGCGACCGCCGCAAATCCATCCCGCGACGCTAGTCAGTTCTTGGCGGCTTATTGCGAGTAGTCCTTTAGCACAGTGAGATATTGATCGATCAACTCAGGTCCATGCACTGGCATCGATCAGACATACAGGAACCGGAAAGGTAGTTAGACCTCGCGCAAGTAGCCCCAAGTATGCAACTTGCCGTGATCTTCGAACCAACGCTCTCCAATGTCATCGCGGTAGTACATGTCAGGAATCATGATATTCCGGATGCGCGAATAGGCCTGCGTTTGTGCAAGGCGCATCGTCTGTCCGACTCCGCACACGACCAACACCACGCCGGAGGTGCCGGCGACGAAAAGAAATTTGCGCTTGTCGCCGTTCATCGATTTCGTTCGCTGCAGCAGGATTATCCACGAGCCGGCACAGCTTTACCCGGCTGTGGCATGCCGCGGAAACCGTCGCTCCAGAATTAACCGAAACGACCAGTGATGTAGTCTTCGGTCTGTTTTTCGCCGGGATTTGTGAAGATTTTCACGGTCGGGCCGAATTCAATTAGTTTTCCGAGATAAAAGAACGCGGTGAAATCGGAAACGCGTCCGGCCTGCTGCATGTTGTGAGTGACGATGACAATTGTGTACTGCGTTTTGAGCGCCTGAATCAGTTCCTCGATTTTCGCCGTGGCGATCGGATCCAGGGCCGAGCACGGCTCGTCCATCAACACAACCTCGGGTTCGACCGCCAGGGCCCGCGCGATGCATAAACGCTGTTGCTGACCACCGGACAATCCATATGCGTTGCTATCCAGCCGGTCTTTGACTTCGTCCCACAACGCGGCGGAACGCAAACTTTTCTCAACTGCTTCATCGATACGCGAACACTTTTTGATTCCGGCGACTCGCAAACCGTAGGCAATATTTTCGTAAATCGATTTCGGGAACGGATTGGATTTTTGAAACACCATCCCTACACGCCTCCGCAAATCGACCACATCCAATCCGGGCGAATTGATATCGACGCCATCGATGTGAATCGCGCCCTTGCTAATGCCCGATCCGTCGACGAGGTCGTTCATGCGATTAATGCAACGCAGCAGGGTCGTCTTCCCGCAGCCGGAGGGTCCAATGAAAGCTGTCACGGCGCGCGCCGGCATTTGCACCGAGATGTTGTGCAGCACTTTGTTATCGCCGTAAGTGAAATCGACTTCTCGCACGTCGATCATTACCTCAAGTTTCTCCGTCTGGTTTGCAGCCGGTTCGAGAGGTTCCGGTGGGGTTTGTGGGCGAACTGTTTGTGGCGGTTCCATCACGGTTACCATGATAAGCGTCTCCTTTGTCTCTCCCGCAGCACAATGGAGGCTAACGCAATCAGCATGACGACTATCAGAAAAACAAGCGCCGTTCCATACTGAACGCGTTCGGTGTATTCGTTCTGCGGAATTTTCGAACTAACGACATAGATGTGGTACGGCAGGGCCATGACACCCTGGAAAAAAAAATCCGTCCATTTGGATACCTGCCAGGGCATTTCATCGCGCATCGCGTAAGCAGCCGTGAACATGATCGGCGCGGTTTCACCTGCGACACGGGCAATGCCGAGAATCGAAGAAGTCAAAATGCCCGGCATCGCATAAGGCAGAACATTCTTACGGATGGTTTGCCAACTCGTCGCACCAAGCGCCAGTGAACCTTCGCGCAAACCTTTTGGCACCGCGCGTAAAGATTCTTCGCTCGCGGTAATGATCGCGGGCAAGATCATCAGTCCCAGCGTGAACCACCCCGCGAGCAGTGAAACGTTCCATCCAAAAAAGATTACAAAGAGCCCAAAACCAAACAGGCCGAACACGATCGATGGCACGCCGGCCAGATTCAAAATGGCGACACGAATGAACCTGATAAAGGGCGTGTCGCGGCTGTATTCGCTGAGATAAATAGCCGCACTGATTCCTATGACCAGCGCTACGATCATCGACCCGATGACGAGGAGCGCCGTGCCCACGATACACGGCCAGATTCCACCGGCAGAATAGGCGACGCTGGTGGCTTCAACGGGTTCCTTGTGCGTTTCCTGCCATTTACGGAATTCCCGGTCGCTTAGCTCCATTTTTCTGCCTTGATAGTCGAAGACGTAGAGCGTTTGCGGCGGCTCGGTGAGAAATTTCACATTGATGAACGGCGCGTGATTGGTGAAGACCGTCTTGCTTCCCTTCATCGCGATATCGAGAAAGATGTAAGTGGCGCACGCCAGCACGAAATAGGTAGCGAGACGAAACGTCCAAAACATGAACGTTTGGACAAAGCTGCGCCGGCTATTGGAAGAGGCGGCGACCATGTTAACCAATGCTCATGCGATAGCGCGTGACGAGCTTCTGCGCGCCGTAGTTGATGGCGAGAGTGATCGTAAATAGCACCAGTCCCACCATGAACAGCGCACGGTAATGGATACTACCACGAACGACCTCCCCCATTTCCTGCGCAATGATTCCCGTCATGGTGTGCACCGGTTGGAAAAAAGCGCCGAGTCCCTGTGTGAAATCGGGAATGGCGATTCGGTTTCCGGCGCATAGCAGTACCACCATTGTTTCTCCAATCACGCGGCCGAGCCCAAGCAACACTGCCGATACAATCCCCGACAACGCCGCTGGCACGAGCACACGCACAATCGTCTGCAGTCGATTCGCGCCTAAAGCGTAGGAAGCTTCCTTGAACCCTCGAGGCACATTGCGCAATGCGTCTTCAGCGAGAGTAAAAATTGTGGGGACCGCCATCAGCGCGAGCAAACAACCCGCCGTAAAAACATTCAGCCGCTCGCTGATCGGAAAGAACGGCACCCATTTCATAAATGGCATACGTGAAATAGCACGGATTGTTTCGCCGAGGACTGCAATTCCGAAGAAACCGAGCACAACGGATGGGATCGCAGAAATAAATTCGATGTACGGTTTGATCAGGCTCTTCTCAATCGGTGAGGCGACCTCGCTCACGTAGATCGCTCCACAAACTCCAAGCGGAACAGCAATCAACAGCGCGACAATCGAGACCAACAGCGAACCCACAAACAACGGAATGATGCCGTACCAATCCTGCCAAAAACTTGCCGTGATCCATTGCGTGCCAAATAGAAACGAGGTTATCGCGCGGTACACCGGCACTGGTTGGTTCGGGTCCCACGCACGAAGTTTTTCGACCACTGCGGGAAGTTGCTTGAGATACGCTTCGACTTCGGTTCTCCAGCTTGCGAAGGCTTTGCGCGCGTTGGCATTGGTCAACGACCGAGGCGCCACCAGTAGCTGGTTTATCTGCGCCGTCATCGAATCAGCAATCTGCGCGAACTTGTCCGTCGCAGAACGAAGGATGGTCATCTGCTCAGTTTCGTTTCCAGCCGGTGTAGCGGCGACAGCGCCGGCTTCATCCTGCGATTCGCGCTCAATCACAGAAGCATCAGCATGGCTGCCGAGCCGCAGCATTGTTTCACGCAATGCCTGCGCCTGATCGGTCGCGTCGGAGAGTAATCCGTTCAACTGTTCGCCGGTGTCGCTGAACTTGTTTGCGAACTCGTCGAATTTTTCGAGCGCCGCCGAGTCGGCTCCGGCTTGCACTTGTTGAAGCTTGATGTCGCCGAGTTGACGCGACAGAGCCGTCTGCTTTTCGGCTTGTACTCGAATGATGTCCACGTATTCGAGACCCGCCTGCCGATAAAGCCGCAAGTTCGCCAGATTCTGTCCGAAAAAACCGAAGCCTTCGCGAAAGAGGAAGATGGTAATCAACGCCAGCACGACGATCGCAACGAGCGCATTGCTGCCAAAGAAAGCTCTGATGGCTGATTCGGTGGTTCGTCGCCGGTATCCAGTCGGGCTTTTTTCAACCGGAATCGACAATTCTTGCACGGTGGTTTCCACACTGGCGACGATGCGAAACCGCCACAAAACCAGCAATGGAATTAATGTTACGTTTCTGTGACAGCATCGTTCTAGCGTCCGACGCGTCCGCAGAAGTCCTTGCTAAGGCAGATGTCCTCAGTGGAGGCTTTAGAACAACTTCGAACGCTTTTCTCCCGCGACCTGTTCCTGCACAGTTGTCGTTTCCGGGACGTCCGGGGCAGCTTCCGAAGCTCGATACACCGTGCGCCCAGGATCTTGTTTAACAGCCTCACCCGATCCGAAGAAGCCGCATCCGGTAAACGCAAACGCGACAGCGACGGTGGATGCAGCAGTTATTTTTTTCACTCAACTATATCATTGAGGCTTAACCGAGTCCTCGCAAGTGAGAGCTCGCGTTATAGCGGTCAATTCGCAGCGCTGGCAATAACACGTCACCGCGTTTTTTCGCAATCGCGATCTGATTGTCACCATGGCGTGCAAGCGTGAGCCAACACTGCAATCCAACCAAATGAAAAACCAAGCAAATATGAAAAATCGACAACTATTGATTGATCTTATGAAACGCGCTGCCGCCGTCGTGACGCTTGTAGCAATGTTTGCCACGCCCAGCGGATTCACATTCGCCGCTCGATCAAGCGCCGAGCGACAAAAAAGCGAGCACGCTGTCCAGCGATTGCGACACATTATCGTGATCTACCAGGAGAATTGGAGCTTTGATTCGCTTTACGGCCAGTTCCCGGGAGCGAATGGACTGCAGCACGGTTTCGATACCTTGCCGCAGTACGACAAAACCACGAACTACACCTCCTTGATCTATCAGACGCCGCGTCCGCTTAACAACGGCGTGGCCGATCCGAATTTTCCAAGCAGCCTCGATGGTCACCTGGCGTGGTGGTCCGATCACAACGTCGGCTTGCCGTTGGCTCCCTTCGATTTCACCAACTACATCGACGCGAACGTGAAGACTGGAGACATCGTTCACCGTTTCTACACTGAGCAATTGCAAATTGATAACGGCGCGCTCGAGACAAAGAAAAACGATCTGGCGAAGTTTGTGACCTGGAGCGACAACCCCGGCCTCGTTCTTTCATACGTGGACGCAACGGATCTGCCGGAAGGCAGGCTCGCTCAGCAGTACACAATCTGCGATAACTTTTTCCACTCGGCCTACGGCGGTTCGTTTCTCAATCACCAATGGCTAATTGCGGCACAATCGCCGCCGTGGACAACGGCTATTCCTTCGGGCTGGCAATCCAGCTACGATCCAGCCACAAAAGTTTTGCACGACAATCAGCTGACGATTGACGGTCAATATGCTGTTAACACGATCCAACCAGCAAAGGCACCGTTCTCACCGGGCACGCCCAACCCAGCTCTGCGGTTGCTGATTAACAACACCGATCCATCGCAGCCTGGTTACGTCGTTACAATTGGCAATCGCATGGATGATGCCGGGATCAGCTGGAAATGGTACTCGGGCGGTTGGAACGCTGCGCTCCAAAACAACACGCAAGCGGCAAACGATCCGAACATCATTTTCCAGTTCCATCATCAGCCATTCGCCTACTTCACCAAGTACGCGCCGTTTCTCGATGCTCCGAACGCGAATTACGCTACGACGCCGCCGCTGAATCCCGAGACGATAGGACCGAACGCGCATTTGCAGGATGAAACGCAATTCTTAAGCGATCTGCAGCACAACAGATTGCCGGCAGTCTCGTTCATTAAATTTGCAGGCATCGACAATGAACATCCAGGCTACACCGACGTCGTGACAGGCCAGCAACATGTAGCAGATATCGTCAACGCCGTGCGGAACAGCAATATCTGGGACACGTGCGCGATCATCGTGACCTATGATGAGCACGGCGGCCGCTGGGACCACGTTGCGCCACCGGTTCGCAGCGATGGCTGGGGCACAGGCGTCCGGGTTCCTGCTATCATTATCTCGCCTCTGGCGCGAAAGGGCGTTGTTGACCACAGGGAATACGAAACCGTCTCGATCCTGAAGCTGTTGGAATCCCGGTTCAATCTCCAGCCACTGTCGACACGCGACGCCGATCCTGCTGTGAACGATCTCGTCGACGCGTTCACCGAGTGAGTCCGGTTCGGTCTCGAAGATTGGGTCTTTGGAAGCACAGGTTAGGTTAAAGGCAGTTAAAGCGAGCAGCGGGCGCCTTGGATTCAGGTTTCCGGGGCGCCCGCTCATTTTAATCTCTGACCTTCGAAGATATCACTGTAGGGAAATGAAATTGCTACGTCCCAACGCATCGGCGGTCGTAGACCGGTTTTGCCACACAATTGTAACGCTAATTGTTTTGCCGATTTGCCCGCCGATTCGTACGTTCGCGTCTGATCACGCATGCAGGCGTTGACTCTCCCCCCACGCGATTCCGCACCAACTATTAACGCACAGCAGCGTTTCTCGTTCGGCCGATCACGACAGCAAGTTGCAGGACTAAAACGTTATCGCGCCGCGTGGATTTCCGACACGCACCTGGGCACTCGCGGCTGCAACGCTACTGCGCTGCTGGACTTTTTGCGCGAGACCGACCTCGACACACTCTACATCGTGGGGGACCTGATTGATATTTGGTCGCTGCGGCGCGCAATTTACTGGCCACAACAACACAACGACGTGATCCAAAAAATTCTGCGGAAGGCCCGCAAGGGCACACGGGTAATTTACATCCCCGGAAATCACGACGAACTGGTGACCAGTTTCTGTGGAACGTACGGGAATATCGAGATCAAGGAGAACGCAATCCACGTGACCGCCTCTGGAGAACGCATCTTGATTATTCATGGTCACGAACTCGACGTGGTGGTATCCGGCACCGGCTGGATGAGGTGGCTCGCCTTCGCAGGTGACGTTGGCTATCAGTTCCTCCTGTCGCTCAATCCACTAATCAACTTTGTGAGGCGACGTTTCGGTTTGGGCTATTGGTCGCTCAGTGCGTATGCCAAGCGAACGGTGAAAGACGCTGTAAGCTTCATCGGTAAGTTCGAAGCCGCTGTAGCTCATTACGCGGAGCGTTACCATGTGGACGCCGTGTTGTGTGGTCACATCCACAGCGCGGCGATCCGGGAGTTCGGCACGGTTGCGTATTACAATTGCGGTGACTGGGTTGAAAGCTGCACGGCGCTGGTCGAGGACGATCATGGGATGATCTCGCTGGTCGACTATCACTCGCACGCCGCGGACGGGCGCGCAGTAGCTTCGGGGATTGACTCTATGCGGTCAAAGCAAACATCGGTGTCTGTTTGAACAGACGCCTCGGCGTTTGACACAAATGCCCTACAACTTCCCGTTTTTCAGTCATTTAACTTTTCAACAATCACCCAGATCATCATTCGTAACCGATCTGCCACTGGGTCTTAACAATTCGTAACCTGACGCACCACGCCTCCGGTGTATCTAACGCTCACTTATGACTGCGATTACAGTGAAGCGAACGATAATCAGACGAACGCAAGTACAGCCATCAGAAACGCGCCGGAAATTTCGCCAATTGGCGCAATCTTATCTCGCCGGCGAAGGGACCATGGAATTTGCGATCGAAGCGCTGCTGTTTGGCATAATCGTGGCGATATCAGCGTGGCCGATGTTTGCGGCTGCCGGCGCACTCGGCGAGTTTCTTCAGCGCGCACCGGTCTAGCCCGTTGCGTCGTTTCATTAACACCCAGCTTTGCTGGGTGCGATATTAACAGTTGGATTTTTCACAACTGCTTCAGCAGTTTCTCGCAAGTGCGGTGCAGGAAACCGCTTCGTACTCTTCAGCACGACACGCACCTCGTTGAAGCGAGGTGTTAATAGACAACGGCATATTTACAGCCCAGACCCTGGGCGCGTGAAAGTCTCGACACTAAACATATCGCGTTTACGATGTTCAACTTGTGGCTGGGAACAACCGAACTCTACACAACCGAGAAATTGAACGGAAATTTTTAGTCCAATGGTTACCGGATAACCTCAAGCGGGCGCGACACCTCATTATCGAGCAAGGTTATCTGGCAACCGAGTCGGCTGGTCGACAGGTTCGCCTGCGAAAGACAGGCAAGGCTACATCTCTCACGTTCAAAATCGGTCGGGGCAGCCACCGCGAAGAACGCGAGGTAAAGATAAGCCCAAAACAGTTCGCAACGCTTTGGCCTGGTACGGCTGGGAGAAGACTGCGAAAAGTGCGTTACGAAATTCCATGGGAAGGTCTGCGGATTGAGGTCGATATTTATCGCGGCCGCCATGCGGGTCTTGTCGTTGCGGAGGTGGAATTTCCGGATACTGCCAGTTGCCGCAGATTCGAACCGCCATGGTGGTTTGGGCGAGAAGTGACCGGCGAAAAACGCTACAGCAACGTCCGTCTCGCCCTCACATAGAAAACGCAATGGCTTTCCGTTTGAAACTGCGCGAACCCCTGCCGAAAGGACTCAAGCGAGTCTTTTGCGAGCAAATCGACTCGGCTTTGCATTGTTGCCAAAACCCCGCCAAACAACGTGGCGTCACTGTGCACGAAGTTCGCAAGCATCTCAAAAAACTTCGGGCTGCAATGCGGCTGGCGATTGGTGCGGTGGGAAAAAATTGTCACTCGGAGGAGAATCGTTGTGTGCGCAACATCGGGCGTTTGGTATCGGATCTGCGCGATGCGCAGGTGCGATTGCAAACGTTTATTCAACTGCGCGATAAGGCGACGAAAAATTCCGACCAGCAACCATTTCCGCGAACGGAGGAATTGTTGCGGCTCGAACGAGAAAGTTTTTCCGCAGCATTCGCCGGCTGGCAACGCCAGGCGATTCCGCAATTGGAAAACGTGAAAGCACGCCTGATGGACTGGCCGCTGGACGACCTCAATTGGAACCAGATTTGCAACGCGGTATGTAAGATTTACAAGCGCGGCCAGCGCGCGCTCGCTAAAACAATCGACAATCCGGAGCCAGAAAACTTTCACGCCTGGCGCAAGCGGGTAAAAGATGTGTGGTACGAGTTACGAATTTTACAGCCACTGAACCGAACGGTCCTGGAAGAGATGGCGCACGACGCCGAAGTCCTCGGTGAATTACTTGGAAGCGAGCACGATCTGGAGTTTCTGCGCGCGCGCTTGGAGAGAGAAAGCGGTGATGAAGTGCTCGCCGACGAACTGGCGAAGCTCCAGAAATTGATTACCAAACGCTGCAAACGATTGCGCCGTGATGCGCTGGAACTCGGACGGCGTTTCTACGCCGAGCCATCTAAAGCGTTCGCAAAACGCATCTCCATCTTCGCCGGCAAGCGCTCGTAGGCTGGGTTACCCGCCTGTTACGCGGTCGTACGCTTCAAGATATTTGATTCCCGAGCCTGTGTTGAAAATCACCACGCGTTGACCAGAGGCGATTTTTCGGTCGGATCGAAGCAATTTCAAAGCCACAAAACAGGCAGCGCCTTCGGGACAGATAAACAGACCCTCGTTTGCTCCTACCTCTCGGGTAACGCGAATCATTTCTTCGTCATCAACTGCAATAGCGCCGCCATCGGACTCGCGAAGAATTTTCAGCATCAGGAAATCGCCGACCGCCTTTGGAACGCGCAAGCCGGAAGCCATCGTGTGTGCGTTTTCAAATTCCGCGGCAGTTTTTTCTCCGGCTTCGAACGCGCGGACGATCGGTGCGCAACCGGCAGCTTGCACCGCGAACATACGCGGCCGGCTTTTCCGGATCCAACCGAGCGCTTCCATTTCGTCGAATGCTTTCCACATCCCAATGAGACCGGTGCCGCCGCCAGCCGGATAAAGAATGACATCGGGCAATTGCCAGTTGAGTTGCTCCGCTAATTCGTAACCGAGCGTCTTTTTTCCTTCGACGCGATACGGCTCTTTGAGCGTGGACATATCGAACCATCCTTCGTTTCCTTTGCGCCGGGCGATTTCCGCGCCGCAATCTGTGATCAATCCGTCGATGAGCGTGACGTGAGCACCCAGTTCGCGACATTCGACAATGTTTGCCCGCGGTGTGTCACGGGGCATGAAAATGTGCGCCTCGACACCGGCTCGAGCCGCATAGGCAGCAAGCGCGCCACCCGCATTACCCGCGCTGGGTACTGCGAGCTTCGTCGCGCCGAGATGTTTTGCCATCGAAACGGCCACGCTCATTCCACGTGCCTTGAAGCTCTGTGTCGGGTTGAGAGACTCGTCTTTGATCCAAAGCTCGAAATCATCGGCGAACGTGCGTACACGCAATAGCGGCGTTCCGCCTTCGCCTAACGAGACCGGACCAACATCGGCTGGCAACGGCAATACTTCGCGATAACGCCACAACGACCTCTCTCGCGTAACCAGCGTCGCGCGGGTCATGGTTCGACTCGCCGCGGCGAGATCAAAGATGGTAAAGAGTGGCTTATTGCAGGAGCGACAGAGATTTTGCAGACGAGACGGATCGTGCTCAAGCCCGCACGCGCTGCATTCGAGACGTTTCAGAAACATGGGAGCATTGAAGCGTACATCTGCCGAAACGGCCAATTGCTGTAGCCGCTTCGCTGCTCGCCACGCCGAAGCCGGGCGAAGGCGGGTGCCAGGCGCCAGCCGATGCAAAGGCAATAAACGACAGAACGTCGCCGATAGGGCAACGGCTACAGTAGGCAGCCAGCCTTGTCCGATGTGATACATTTCAACACGATGAATTTGTTAACGCTCACGGAAATTCGCCGCGCGACGCAAAATGGAGCGACGTCTGCACGCGTGCACGTGCAGGTAGAAAGCGCGACGCCAAAGCTCACTCGCGAACAGCAGCCGTATTGTGAGCTTACGTTAGCCGACGCATGCGACCGGATGACACTGCGCGTCTGGAGCGATCATCCCGCGTACAAAACGTGCAGCGCGTTAACCAGTCAGGATTTCATCGAGCTCACCGCGGATTTTTACCAATCGCAATACGGACTCGACGCTCGCAAGTGGACGGTGCGACCGCTAACCGAGCAGGAAAAAAACGAATTACTCCAAGGCCCTGCGGATTTGCGCGCCAAACAAGCGACCGATTTCCAATTTGTCAGGGAAACTGTAATCGATATCACCGATCCACGGCTGCGGGCTTTAGGCGAAGGCTTTCTCGCAGAATGGGGCGATAGGTTCCGGCGCACCGCGGCCGCGCGTAACTATCATCACGCCAGGCGCGGCGGACTGGTCGAGCACACAGCGCAGATGATGCGCGTCGCGAAAGGGGTCGCACCTCTTTACCCCGAGCTAAACCTCGACCTATTACTCGCGGGAATTCTTTTCCACGACTCCGGCAAACTTTGGGAAAACGCGCTTCCAGAGAACGGATTCGTGATGAATTATGACGAGCTGGGCGAACTGATGGGGCACATCTCCATCGGACTCGAATTGGTGAACGCATTGTGGAGAAGGTTGAGCGTCGAAAACGCCGAGGCCTGGAAAAATCTCACCCCGGGGTCGGAAGACGTGCGGATCCATCTGTTGCACCTTATCGGCGCACATCATGGCGAACCGGAATTTGGTTCGCCCGTCGCGCCGAAAACGCCGGAGGCGATGGCGCTTCATTACATCGACAATCTGGACGCGCGCTTGGAAATGTTTGCGGCCGGTTACACGACAGCCAAGCCGCTAACCGCTCGCATTTTCGATCGGGTGCGGCCGTTACCCGGGAATTTGGTGAAGTCACTGGAGAAATTTCAACAGGCAGCGATCGCGACTGATGCCGACAAACTTTTGTGACGCGCTACGAGCACACGCAAATCGGTCATGTAATCATTTGGTCCCTTGTCGCCATCATTCTGATTGCTAGCGGCGGATTAATTGGCCATCGCGCGCAGCCAGTAATTGCTTCGATTATCCTGCTGGTCTGCGTCGTTCTGTTCTACAGACTCAAAATTACGATCGAGGATGAGACTTTGTGTGCATCATTTGGACCCGGCGTTATCCGCAAGAAAGTGCGGCTTGCGGAGATTGTCGGATGCGAACCGATTCGTATTCGTTGGTGGTATGGCTGGGGAATTCATCTAACCCCCTCCGGCTGGCTCTACAATGTTTCCGGCTTCGACGCCGTCGCGATCACCTTGCGTAATGGTAAAAAATTCGCGCTGGGTACCGACGATCCTCAGGGTCTTATGGCTGCAATTCGAGATTCGATTATCCGTGCGTAACGCTAGAGGCGACCGTAATGGTCTATGGAGGGCCGAGCTCCGGGACGCCTAACGAAGCTTCGAAAATGCTGCGGGCATCCGCGGGACTCGCGGAGCTAGCCCCTCCAGGTTGTTTCTTTTTTCGGCCCCTATTTCGCCAGCTCGCGGAACCAGCGCAAAGCGACCGAAGTTTGTCCGTCATTCACTTCGTGCCCGCCACGGAAAGTCCCGATTCGCATTCGATTGAATCCAGTTCGCTTGACTGAACCGGCGACAGTGTATTGCTGCTCGACAGTTGCAATTCGATCATCGTGACCGGCGCTGATGTAAACTGGCGTATTAAGAAAATTCCCTCCGGGCTGGATCCGCGCGTATCCATCAGTCAGGTGGTCTTCATTTGCACCGGTGATGTAGATGCCGGCGACGCGACATCCATTCTTCGCGAGGAGAGGCGCAACGTAACCAACACCTTTCCCGCCACCGGAAAACCCTACACACGCGACCGGCCACTTGTCTGATCCAGGGAAACTGTGATGCACCGCAGCAATGGCGGCGAGTGTCATTGCGCCACGCCACGCGGCCGTGTCGTTACGCGCATTTTGCGGCCCGTCTCCTGCCAGAAGCACCCAGCCGTCATGGAGTCCGACGCTCCGATAAAACTCGACCAGATCATCTCGATTCTGACGCTTGAAATCGCTGGTGGAACAAATCACCAAGACAGGCCAGCTCTTTCGTGGATCAAAATTCGAAGGAGTAGCGAGCATGGCCACGGCATTCGGGGGCACCGCGTTTCCGCCTTGACCGGCCAACGATTTTTCCTGCGCGCTCAAAGGAACGTTAGCCTTGACGGTTGAACCCGGAGAAAAGGCGACTCCGGCAAAAGCCAGCGGACCTGCTGTTGCTGTGAGCGAGCCAGCATGGAGTAGTACGATCAACCCGGCCACCGAAAACAGCCGGACGCGGGCACTGCAAAATTTCTGGCAAGAAAGTAGGATCATACTGTCCGGTTCCGTTGAGCAAAAAACGTGCGGAACGGAACGCTTAAATCTAATTTAGATCGAAAATGTGAAATCGGCCATGGCCCCCCGTATTCGCACAAACGTCCAGGTAATGTTTTTCGATACCGATTGCGGAGGCGTTGTCTCCAATATTGCGTACCTGCGTTTTATTGAGATCGCGCGCACACATCTTGCGGAGGAGCTCGGTCTCGCGCTCGTGGAGATGGTGCAAAAGCAAACGTATCCGGTCGTAGTCCGCACTGAGATCAATTATCGACGCGCAGCCAAGCTCGGCGACCGGCTGGTGGTTGAGGGCTGGCTGGATTGCGTAGAGCGCGCGCGGTTCTGGTGCGCATTCCGCATCACGCGTCCAGAAGACAACACATTGATCGCGGAGTGCCGCCAAATGCTTGCATTGATCGAGATGCCGACCGGAAAGTTGCTCCGTTTGCCTGAGCATTGGAAAACGTACGACAAAGCGGAATCCACCAGACATGGCGAAAGCGAATCTCAAGCCGGAACGACTCCGGGTGGAGAAAGTGTGCAATGAGCACAGGCGCCCGCACTTTAAGCATTGAAGAGACGCTACTGGAGCCACCGGCGTTGCCGCCGCCGCCCACGCGGCATGCTCTGTTCGTAATCCTAATCGCCCTAGCGGCGCTGTTACATGTGGTGACTGTTGGAACGGGCGATCTCTACAGTGAGACGGAGGGCCAATATGCCGGAGCCGCGCGCGAGATGGTGGCGAACCATAACTGGTTACTCCCAACGAACAACGGCATACCGCGCCTGCAAAAACCGCCATTGCTCTACTGGGCCATCATTGCTTCGTACAAAATTCTCGGCGTCAATGAGGCAGCGGCCCGGCTGCCGGTCGCGCTGGCCGTGGTAGCCACGGTTGCACTGATTTTTTTAATTGGCGAAAAGCTCACCGATTACTGGCGCGGTTTCATTGCCGGGCTGATCTATCTCAGCTTTTGTGGCACGTTTCTTCTGGCGCGCATTGTCATGCCCGAACCGCTCGTCACCGCGTTCATGGCCGGCGCGATGTTCTGCGGAATATGCGGCTATGAACGCAGGCGCCATCGGCGTCTGTGGTTCGCCGGAGTCTGGATTTTCGCAGCACTGGCGTGCCTAACGAAAGGGGTGCTCGGTTTCGTTTACCCAGCTATGGTTTTTGTTTTGCTCTCGATCTTTTATCGCGACGCAAGGATAAGGTTTCGCGGGTTGTTGCGATGGGAATATGCGTTGATTTTTCTTTTGATCCTGACGCCGTGGCACATTTGGGCGCAATGGCATTTCCCGCATTATTTTCGTTATGTCAGGTCCGAATGGTTTGGACACCTGCGCGGGCTCACGGATGAGACACACGATTTCCTCGGCGTCCCTGCTTACCAATTTTCGATCATGCATGTGGCCTGGTGGTTTCCATGGTCGATCGCGCTTTTGCCAGGCGTGATTTTTGCCTGGCGTCGCGTTACGCGGCCACGGGAGATCAATTTTGGCGATGCATTATTACTGTGCTGGATGAGCGTGGTGTTCATTCCGCTGCTCTTTTTGGGACAGCGACAGGATTACTACTCGATGAGTATGTGGAGCGCGTTTGCGCTGTGGGCAGCCATGGCTTGGGATCGGACTCCCCAATCGTTGCGCGCCGCGGGTGCGATCGCAGTGGGTGTCATCGGTCTGATCCTTGCAGGCGGAGCGCTGTTCGCGGTGCCTGCCGCGCGTGCTTTGAACGGCAGTTGGGGAGTGATGGACGCTCGCTGGACCGCGTGGAGAGCCTTGCACGACATGCCTGTGTCCGCGTGGGTGGCACTGCGGCCCATGCTGGTGATTACGGCCTTCTCATTCGTGTTCTTCTCGATCATCGCCTTCTACTGCATTTTCAAACAGCGCGACAAACTCGCGGCGATTGCTCTGGCAGTTGCTATGATCCCAGCGGGGCTGAGCATGGTGGTGGGTGTCGCCAAAACCGCGCCCTATTTTTCACTCGCCGATGTCGCTCGTTACCTGAATCCGCGCTTGGATACAGGCGCCCAAGCGATGTTCGAAGGCCCACTCGACGACAGCAGCAGCCTGATTTTTTATCTCAATCGAAAATTCTTTTTTGTTAACCAAAATCCCCGAAAAGAAGCCCCGATGGGTGCACCTGCCAGCAACATTTTTCTGAACGAACAAGCGGTTCTGGACAAATGGGGTCAATCCGACGCGGTTTACCTGATTGTGGAGCAAAGCCGAGCTGGCTACTGGAAAGAGTTAGTGGTCAGCCGCTTTCACGCTTATCACCAGGTCACTTCATCCGGCACCTACGTCGTGCTTAGCAATCAGCTTTAAGGCAAGTCAATTCGTTTGTTGGGCGTTCTTGAAAAACTACCGACTCGCGCTAGTGTCTTCGCTCACTTCCACTCAAACCACGGATTTTAAGGATTTATGTCGCAACATCGTAGTTTAAAAGGGGCCAGCACCATCGCTGCTAAGCGCAACGTGCTGAAACGCTTTGAGCGTGTTGAGCTTCTCAAGAAACGCGGCCAGTGGAAGGACGGTCAGAAGGTGATCGGCCTGCCAAAAACAAAGCCCGACGTCTAACCTCGTGAATCGTTGAATCGTTACATCGCCAAATCGGAACAACGGTTCACGATGTAACGAATTACGAATCACGATTGTGCGCCTTAATCGTTTTCTTGCCGCAGCAGGCCTTGGATCGCGCCGGCACTGCGACCAATTGATCGCTGCGGGACGGGTCTCGATCAACGGTAAGACCTGCACTGACTTCAGCGCAGAACCCGACGCGCGTGACCACGTCAAGGTGAATGGTAAACTTGTTCACGTTGCGCCGCCGTTCACCATCATGTTGCACAAGCCCGCAGGATTCGTTTCGACCCGGCGAGATCCCCGCGCGAGCAATACTGTTTTTAATTTGCTGCCAGCAAAATTCTCGCGGTTGTTCAACATTGGGCGCCTGGACGCACAAACGGAAGGTCTGCTTCTTCTCACGAATGATGGAGATTTAGCACAGAGCCTGACGCATCCACGTTATAAAATTGAGAAGGAATACGAAGTGACACTGGATCGCCCATGGGACCGCACACTCGCGTCGAAATTGGTGCACGGAATCTTTCTAGACGGTGAGCGAGCAAGGATTAGGCGACTCCACTCCCTATCGCCCGTCCGCTTGCGCGTCGTCCTGCGACAGGGAATCAATCGCCAAATTCGCCGTATGTTCGAAGCTGTTGGCTATCGAGTGAAAGGTCTCATTCGCGTTCGCATCGCTAATCTTCGGCTTGGCGATTTGCCGCGAGGTCATTGGCGCGCATTGTCAAAGCGCGAACTGGAATCTTTGGAGGGGCGAGCTCCCCCGAGCCCGACCAGGGCGTCGCAGGGGCTCCGCCCTCCACGGTGAAACTCGACGATTGTAATGCGCTAATCACCGGTGCTTCGGCCGGCATCGGGCGTGAATTTGCACGTCAACTCGCCGGTCGTGCTCGCTCGATGATTCTGGTCGCACGACGTGATGAAAGGTTGATCGAACTGGCTAATCATCTGAAACGAGAGCATCCGAAGCTGGTTGTTCACGTTCAAAAAGTTGATTTGGGTGACCTTGGTCAGTTGCAGGCTTTTTTGGAATCGCTTGATCGCGAGAAACTAGAAGTCGATCTCTTGATCAATAACGCAGGACTCGGCGACAGCGGTCCTTTTGCGCAGAGCGATCCCGATCGGAACAAAGAAATGACACTCTTAAACGTCGCGACGCTCACGTTGATTACCCGTCATTTTCTTCCACAGATGATCGCAAAGCGCCGAGGGGCCGTTCTTAACGTCAGCTCGGCGGCTGGTTTTCTTCCGATCCCTCTCTCCGCTGTTTACGCCGCCACGAAAGCGTATGTGACAAGTTTCTCTGAAGCGCTCAGAGCTGAGCTCTACGGCACGGGAGTAGGCGTATGCGCGCTCTGTCCCGGTCCTGTGATAACTGAATTCCAGCGGGTCGCCAAACGGGAGGGAGTGCAGCCCGACATCGGTCCGCAGTTTCTCGTTGTTACAGTCGAACAAGTCGTGCGCGATGCGCTCACAGCGCTCGAAGCAGACCGGCCGATCGTCATTCCTGGGTTCGCGATGAAACTCTTGATGCTTATCGCGCGATTGATGCCAATGCCAGTCCTGCGATGGGTGGCACGGACGTCACCGAGGAAACGCGGCGTCGTGTAGTATCAACTCAAAGCGCACGAATTGCGGACATCTCTAAAGATGAAACCAGTTGTGCTCGCTCAGGAACACGCCGCGGTTAATGAAAATCTCGGACACGGTCGCAAATGTCATGATCCCGGCGACAACGACGATTGGAGCAACCGGACCAACTCGCCGCAAAAGATAGCCGATGCCATAGACATACAGCGATGCAAATGGGATCAATGCGCCGCTAATCAAGCGGCTCGACGTGAGAAATGGGTGAGCGCGAGATGGATAAGTGCATTCGCCGAAGTCAAACCGAATGGAAAGCAGCGCCAGAAATACGAGCGCTGCAACGACGGTGAGAGCCGCGAGGAACAGCGCCCGCCGCTGGAATGCGGACAGCCCAGCCTGCTTTCGTAATCCGATGATGGCCGCGGCCACAAAAACCAATGATGAGATCGCATAGAATTCGTCGGCGACTCGCCAACCCAATTCACGATTCTGCCACATAAGCTCGCCGCGCCAAAGCCTTGCTAATACCTCCGACCAGAACGTCCATACGCCTTGCGGGGAAAAAATCGGGTGACGCCACCAATCGGCCAGCGGTTTTGGTGTCCAGGTAAGAAGTGCGATCGCAGTTGTTGAACCAGCAACATCGCCGAAATGAAACTTGCTCCAGAGCATCCACCCACCGATTGGCACTCCCGCACATACAATCATCAGAATGAGCGCAAGAGTTGCGGCGAGAGCTTGTTGCCGCACCATCTGTAGCCATTTCGCAATGACCGCGATGATTGCGACAATAAGCAAAGGGAAGTTGCTTAGCTTTGTGAGATAGGTTGCGGCGATGGCCAGGCCTGTGAGCATTCCAAGCAACAAGGTCGGTTTGTCCGTCCTGAGCCATTGCAAAACACAAAGAAACACCGCGCCGAAACAAACCGGGGACAGCACATCATTGCTAAGGACGTACAGCACATCCTGCGGAATGAATGCAAGCAGCAGGGGTACCCCAATAGTAAAACCGAGACGCTCAAGGCCAACTGTTCGCGCAATAACATAACCAAGCCACACGATTGTCGAGGCAAGCAGGCCATTCAGGAAACGAATCCAGTACAATGACTCGATTTGTGTTAGTCCGATGTCCTGTCCAAGTCTCCACCACAAGCCCGCGAACGTGTAATACAGCGGCGGTTGGGAAGATTCCCAATTGATCTCGCTGCTCCAAGCCGCTCGTGTTGATGCAATCTCCGGTTCGACTTTCGACCACGGTTCTTTCCAAAGCGGCGCCGGAAATTTACCGCCCGGAAATCGCTCCGGTGTGGAAAGAAACTCGGGGGACGCGTACGGCACGATCCAGTTCAGCGTTTCTTCTTTTAGCCGATCGAAACTTCGCGGGACCTGGGCATGCGAATACTGCGCGATAAGGTCGAAATGTAAGTCCTCATCGCCATTACTGAAAAACGGGAAGCCAGCTGCGAATATAAAAACGCGAACAGCTGCTAAGACAGATAACAGCATGATCAGCAACTGTTCC
>DATFXP010000047.1:0-4322 GCA_035315785.1 Candidatus Udaeobacter sp.
TTCACACGCAAGGGGTCGCTGGTTCGATACCAGCATCGCGCACCAGATCTCTCGTTTCACACTGCGGCCAATGAGCCGGCAATTCCTATGGCCTTAATCCAAGAAGTTCTCGAAATCGTTGAAAAACGTAATCGTAACGAGCCTGAGTTTCTTCAGGCGGTCACTGAGGTGCTGCATTCGATCAGGCCAGTCATCGACCGCAGCAAGAAGCTCCGAGACGCCAGAATTCTGGAGCGTCTAGTCGAACCGGAGCGAGTGATTCAGTTTCGCGTCCCCTGGATCGACGATAAAGGACAGATCCAGGTAAACCGTGGTTTTCGCGTGCAGATGAATAGCGCGCTCGGGCCGTACAAGGGCGGATTGCGTTTCCATCCGACCGTTTATGCGGGGATCATCAAATTTCTCGCGTTTGAACAAGTGTTTAAGAATTCGCTGACCGGTTTGCCAATGGGCGGCGGCAAAGGCGGCTCAGATTTCGATCCAAAAGGCAAATCCGATCGAGAGGTGATGCGATTTTGTCAATCATTCATGACCGAACTGTTTCGGCACATCGGTCCCAATACCGATGTACCCGCAGGCGATATCGGCGTTGGAGGTCGGGAAATCGGCTATCTGTTTGGCCAATACAAACGGCTGGCGAACGAGTTTACAGGTGTGTTGACTGGAAAAGGCCTCAACTGGGGCGGCTCGCTCATTCGACCGGAGGCTACTGGTTACGGCGCTGTTTATTTCGCGCAGGAAATGCTTAAGACGCGCGATGAAACTATCGAAGGCAAGGTTTGCACTGTTTCAGGGGCAGGTAACGCTGCCCAATATACGGTTGAGAAATTGCTCCAATGTGGTGCTAAGCCTGTCTCGATGTCCGATTCCAGCGGCTACATTTACGACAAGAACGGCATCACAGAAGAAAAACTCGCCTTCGTCATGAGCATTAAGAACGTCCGCCGCGGACGCATCAACGAGTACGCCAAAAAATTCCGCGGGTCCAAATATGTCGCCGGCCAGCGGCCATGGGGAATCAAATGCGACTGCGCTTTTCCGTGTGCGACTGAGAACGAGATCACAGCCGAAGACGCAAAGAAGCTGGTCGATAACGGTTGTTACCTTGTGTCTGAGGCAGCCAACATGCCGAGCGTGCCGGCAGCAGTTGATTTGTTCATTGAGAAAAAGATCCTGTTTGGGCCTGGGAAAGCCGCAAATGCGGGAGGCGTAGCCACCTCTGGTCTTGAGATGAGCCAAAATTCCATGCGCTTGCCATGGCCACGGGAAGAGGTTGATTCACGATTGCGTCACATCATGTCGACGATCTTCAAAATCTCGTGGGACACCGCCGAAGAGTACGGACAGCCTGGCAATCTCGTGGTCGGCGCAAATATCGCCGGCTTCGTCAAGGTTGCGGACGCCATGCTCGATCAAGGCGTTGTTTAGAATCAACAGCAACCAAATCGGGGCGCCGCAGAACAGGCGCACGTAACTCATCTCTCGAATTCGAATACAGAGGTGATGCAAACTAGAATCAAATCTTGCTTGTTGTTCGTCCTAATCTCCGGCGCGCTTACTCTCGGTGGATGCGACGGCTATTACACAGCGTACCCGGGATACGGACCTAATTACGGGCCGGCCCCGTATTATGGCGGTGGTTATCCAGGAACGGTCACCGTTGCGGTTTACGATCGGCCGTACTATCGCGGTCCGGGGTATTGGTCGGGCCGCACGTATTACGTCTGGAAACCGGGCCACTGGGTCTATCGAAACGGTCAGAAAATCTGGAGACGCGGTCATTACGTCGTGCGCGGATATTGACAGAGTCGTTTTGGAGCCGCGATCTTTTAGACGATCGGCGGAGCCAGGCCCCATTTTGCCAAACGAAAGCGTGCAGCCGTGGCCATGCACCCTATTCCGTAGCGCACGCTTCTACGGAAATTGATCGACGACGCTTCTGGCATGTAACGCGCTGGGCACGTCACTTCGCCGATGGCGACGCCGAGCGCGATGATTTGCGCGAGGATCTGATTATCGAAAACAAAGTCATCTGAGTTTGTTTGTAATGGCAGGCGCTCCAACAGCTGGCGCGAAAACGCGCGGTAGCCGGTGTGATATTCGGAAAGCTTCGCTCCGATGAGAAAATTCTCGGCGAATGTGAGGACCCGGTTTGAGACGTATTTCCACCAGGGCATGCCACCGCGCAGCGCGCCTCCGCCGAGGATTCGCGAACCAAGCACACACGGATAAAGACCGCTTGCGACCAGAGCAGTCATCGCTGGAATCAGTTGCGGCGTGTACTGATAATCAGGATGGATCATGATGATAATGTCTGCGCCTGCGGCTAATGCGAGCCGGTAACAAGTCTTTTGGTTCGCTCCGTAACCGCGATTCTCCGGATGCACTTCCACTTGCACGTTTGGCAGTGTGCGCGCGATTGCGACGGTTTCGTCGTGGCTGGCGTCGTCCACAACTATGACTAAATCGACAATGCCATGCGCCATCACTTCGTCGTAAGTTTGGCGTAGCGTGCGCGCCGCGTTATACGCGGGCATCACCACTACAATTTTCTGGCCGTTTACCATTGTTGTTGGAGCCACGGAACAAATGTCATTCTGATGCGAAGCGAAGGTGTAACGCAGCCCCGAAGTGTTTCGGGGCGAGGCCAGACCTTCAATCTCGGATTGTATTCGATTGGGCTATCACGACAATCCAGAGATGTTTGAAAGCCTGACCTTATGCTTTGCATTTCGTTGCAACGCTCCGCTCAACATGACAAATCAGTTATGACATGGTCGTCGTCGAATATGTGTCTAACTTGCAAGCTCCATGACGATTTTTTACGACCCGAGCTGCCTGGAATATTCGAGCCCCGGTCACCCGGAGCGGCCGGAACGGATCGCGCGCACTGTGCCACTCCTGAAGGATCGACACCCTGACTGGGAATGGCGGAACCCAACTGCCGCGACAGATGCGCAGTTGCTGTGCGCACATTCGAGGGAGCACATCAATGGCATTGCGAAGGCGCAGGACGATTTCGACGCCGACACGCCATTTTATTCAAATATTGCCCAGCACGCGCGTCGTTCTGCCGGTGCGGCAATCGAGGCAACTGGCTCCGCGTTGAGCGGCGGAGCCGGTTTTTGTTTGATGCGGCCGCCCGGACATCACGCCACGCGAGATCAGGCAATGGGTTTCTGTTATTTCAATAATGTTGTGGTCGCGGCGCTGGACGCGCTTACCGTGCCGGGGTCATCCGGCTTCGCCGAGGCTACGGCGGACAAGCCGCCCCCGGCTACAGCAAAGGTCGACCGTGTTGCCATTTGGGATTTTGATGGACATCACGGGAACGGGACCGAAGCGATTGTCGCACGCAATGAGCGGATTCGATTTGCCTCGATTCATCAGTTCCCCGCTTATCCCGGGACTGGAGCGAAATCGTTCGCAAACATCGACAATTATCCCATCGCGCCTTACACACCGCGCGAGCGAATTCTGGAGATTGCCCGACGTTCTCTCGATCAACTGATCGCCTTCGAACCTGATTTGCTTCTGGTTTCGGCAGGGTTCGACGCCTACGCGCATGATCCGCTGCTGCAGCTAACGCTTAAGCGCGAAGACTTCGTCACATTCGGCGAATGGCTGGGCGACATCGACGTTCCAGTCGCAGTTATGCTGGAGGGCGGCTACAGCAATGACTTGCCGGAATTGATCGATGCGTTCTTAACCGCCTGGCACTGTTAGCCCGCAGATCTCCGAGAGTTAGTTACAGATGAATTTCTAAATGTGAAAATCCCTGTTCATCTGTGGCCAATCTCCTAACTTTGCGCATATTCGGAGCTTCAATCGGGCCGTAGTTGAGCTTGGTAGAACGCTTGAATGGGGTTGCCACCATTCACCTAGCTAAACTGGCCAGTGTTACAACCACTTAGAAGTGGGTACAAATTTCCGCCAGCGGGAGGTTGTGGGTTAAATTCCACCGATGTGATCGTGCGCTGGCGCTGGTTCGTGGTAGGCGGGCGTCGTTGTGTCAGTGTTAAACTCGGAAAGGATTAACGTCGGAATCGCTCGCGCAAGAAACCAGCGCCATCACCACTAGAGAGAGCGCTGAAACAAGAATAATCGACTTTTTCATGGCAGGAACTGTCGTTGACGCCGCCGGGCAATTCAATCGCAGAACGCCGTGAGCCGTAAAAGCCCGCAACCATTTTCTGATGCGTGAAATGCGCACACAAGATTCGGTAAAAAACTTATGTCATACAAAATCGGTTGCGGTCGGCGGCAGCGATAGGTCAGATACCAGTCATTAACGTGCACCGTAGAAGCGTTCGGCGCTGACC
>DATFXP010000048.1:0-27111 GCA_035315785.1 Candidatus Udaeobacter sp.
GTGGCTACAGCAACTACCCAGAACCGACTGGACAAACATGTAAGGGCGCTTCTTCGCTGCCGACGCTGCTCGCGCATGCATTCGACACCCGTTTCAGGCGGCGCGGTCATTAGCGGCGTCATGATCATTGGGCAGGCGCCCGGGCCACGGGAACCGACGTTGAAGCGACCGTTTGCGCACACCGCCGGGAAAACACTCTTCCGTTGGTTCGAACAATTTTGCGGAATGAACGAGGCAGCTGTTCGATCAAAAATTTATTTTGCTGCCGTCTGCCGTTGTTTCCCGGGCAAGAATTCCGGCGGCAGCGACCGCGTTCCAGCACCGGATGAAATTCGCAACTGTGCGTTATGGATGGATGACGAAATTCAGATTTTGCAGCCGCGTCTCATTATTCCCGTCGGTCGCCTGGCGATCGTGCAATTTATCGACTGTGCAAAATTGGAAGATGTAATTGGCCACAAATTTGGCGTCCTGCATGCGGGCCACTGCTTCGACTTGATTCCTTTGCCGCATCCTTCCGGCGCGTCAACCTGGCACAAAATTTCACCTGGGAAAGCACTCACGGAGCGCGCGCTCAACTTGATCGCGCGACACCCTGCTGTAGCGGCGCTCTGTGAGCGCCGGTCATAGACCTCCGCTACAGTCTAGCGTCCTAATTCCCCGTTGGACGTTCGGCGTTGGACGTTGGACTTTTCTAAGTGTCTTCTGCAATTCCAATGCGCGCTGACGTTGCCGAGGCTGACAAGTGGGACCTGACGCATCTCTTCGCCGACGTCAGCAAATGGCAGGAGGATTTTGCCTGGCTACAGCGCGAATATCCAAAGCTGGAACAATGGAAAGGCAGAGTGGGGGAATCGGCCCAGACATTGGCTGGGCTTCTTGAGTTTGAGAAGGCGCTCGAGCAGAAGATGGAACGCGTGTACCACTACGCGTCACTGCAAGCTGCCGAAGACGGTACAAACAACGAATACCTCGCTCGAATTGGTCAGGTTCAAAATCTACTTACAAGGATAAGCGAAGCAGCGGCGTTTGTTGTCCCAGAGATTTTGGGGATCGACGATGAACGATTCGAAAAATTCCTTGCCGATCCGGCGCTGAAAGATTGGCGGATCAAGCTGGGCAAAATCCGGCGAATGAGACCGCACGTGCTTTCAGTTCCCGAGGAACGTCTGCTCGCGCTGAGCAATGTCGCGCTGAGTGGCTACGACGACACATTCTCCCAGCTCACCGATGTGGACATGAAGTTCGGTGTGCTCGTTGACGAGACCGGGCGCGAACGACCGCTGAGCCAAAGCTCATTCAGTTCGTTTCTGGTGAAGCGCGACCCCGACCTGCGCAAACGCGCTTTCCATCAATTCTACACTGAGTTTCGGGACCATCAGTACACGCTCGCCGCGTCCCTGGGCTATTCTGTGAAGGCGGATGTGTTTCACGCCAGAGCACGGCATTATCCATCAGCGCTCGAAGCGGCGCTGTTTCCAGATGATATGCCGGTTCGCGTGTACGACAGCCTGATTCAATCTGTTCGCGCGAATTTGAAGCCGCTGTTTCGATATTTCGATTTTCGTCGGCGCGTACTTGGTTTAGGCGAACTGCATCACTACGACACGCACGTTCCGCTCGTTCCGGAGATCCAAACTAGATTCAGTTTCGACGAAGCGATCGACATGGTGTTGGGCGCGCTTGCGCCGTTAGGGAAGGAATACGTCCAAGTGCTCGCGGAAGGTTTGCGCTCGAGACGCTGGTGCGATCGTTACGAAAACAAAGGCAAGCGCAGCGGCGCATTTTCCTCCGGCAGTTACAGCGCGCCGCCTTACATCCTGATGAACTACAAGCAGGACGTGTTCGCGGATGTCTACACACTTGCGCACGAGGCCGGGCATTCAATGCACAGTTGGTTGTCGCAAACTTCGCAACTCTTTCAGGATTACGAATACCCGATCTTTCTCGCGGAAGTCGCATCGACGTTCAACGAGGAATTGCTGACGCATCATCTGCTTCGGACCACGAATGGCGCGAAGATGCGGGCTTACATAATCAACCGCGAAATCGATGATCTGCGCGGTACGCTGTTCCGACAGACCATGTTTGCCGAATTCGAAAGAATCATTCACGCCATCGAGGAAGATGGCGATGCGCTGACACTCGACGTTTTCAAATCGGAATATCACAGGCTGCTAGAAGCATATTTTGCGGAAAATTTCGTGCTTGATCCTGACCTGGACCTGGAATGCCTCCGCATCCCGCACTTCTATCATGCATTCTACGTTTACAAATACGCGACCGGAATCTCTGCTGCCGTGGCGCTATCGCAGCGCGTACTTTCAGGTGAACCGGGAAGTGTCGAGAGTTATCTGGCGTTCTTACGTTCAGGCGGCTCCAAATTCCCGCTTGAGACACTAAAGGCGGCAGGCGTGGATATGACGACACCCGCTCCTATCGAAAGCACACTGAAGTTGTTCGAACGCCGGCTCGCAGAATTGGAAGAGCTATTACTGTAGGACATCTGTATCAGACGCCGTTGCCTGAGCGCCCGAAGAATATCCTACAGGTCGCACGATGCAGCTCGATTCGGAAAAACTTAGCCAGCGATTGAAACCGCTGTTCCACGAGAACTTCGAAAAGTTCGGCGAACTCGGCGCGGCGGTTTCGGTTTGGCAAAACGGCAAACCGCTGATTGATCTTTACGGCGGATTTTGCGACACGAGTCGCGAGAAACCGTGGACATCCGATACACTCGTGCTGATCTGGTCTGCAACGAAAGGAATCGGCAGTACGTGTGTATTGCACGCGTTGCAACAACAGAAGATTGAGCTTAACCAGGCAGTCGCGGAGTTCTGGCCCGAGTTTGTTCGGGCGAACAAAGATAGGATCCCGCTGGGGCAATTGCTTTCCCATCAGGCCGGGCTTTGCGCTTTGGATCAGCGCGTTGATGTGCTCGATTACGACGGAGTAGTTCGGGCGCTCGAAGTGCAAGAGCCTTTGTGGCCGCCGGGAACTGCGCATGGCTATCACGCGCGTACGTTTGGATTTCTTCTCGACGAACTCATTCGGCGCACAACCGGGAAAACACTTTCGGATTATTGGCAGGAAAATTTTGCCCGGCCGCTTGGACTCGATTTCTGGATCGGTTTGCCGGAAAAGAAGAATTCGCGAGTGGCCACGATTTACGCTGCGAAAAGCGGCAAGCCACCGGAGCCAGCGCAATTTTATCGCGATCTTGTTACGCCCGGTACGCTGGCGAGAAAAACGTTTACGTCGCCTTACGGATTAAATGTCATCAGCAAAATGAATGATCCAGAAATCCGAGCGCAGCCGAATGTTTCCTTCGGCGGGATTGGGAGCGCCTCAGCTCTTGCGAAATTCTATTCCGTGCTCGCCAACGGCGGGGAATTGAATGGGCAGACTTTTTTCTCACAAGAAACAATCGAACGGATGACAACGACATTATCGGACGGTATCGATCGCGTCTTTCAGATCCCGACGGCATTCTCGGCCGGTTTGATGAAAGACTCACGAGATGCAGTGCGCAGAATGTTCGGACCATACGCAACATCCTTCGGACATCCCGGTGCCGGCGGAAGCCACGCTTTTGCCGATCCGGAAAACACAATCGCATTCGCGTACGTAATGAACCAAATGGAACAATCGGTTCTGCCTAGCGAGAAATCACTACGACTGGTCAACGCGATTTACGAGCTTCTGTAGCGGCGCTCTCTGAGAGCCGATTCTCGGAGACGGCAATCGGAGACCGGCGTTACAGTCATTCCCCGATTTTGGTCACGAAGACTCTTCGCAAGTGCGGTGCGTGTCGGTGCTCGAAGAGGAAAATGCCCTGCCACGTTCCGAGTTGCATTTTGCCGTTCACAATCGGCACGGTCTCGCTGGTGCGCGTCAGGATCATGCGGATGTGCGATGGCATGTCGTCGCTGCCTTCCGAATCATGCGTGAAGTAGTTGGCATCTTCCGGCACCAGACGCTCGAAAAATTCTTCCAGATCACGTCGCGCGGTGGGGTCGGCATTTTCCATGATGACGAGGCTGCAACTCGTATGCTGAACAAAAACGGTGGCTGTTCCGCTTTGGATGCCGCATTTGTCAATCTTCGACTGCACATCATCGGTGATTTCATAGAGGCCCTTACCGTGGGTGCGCACTTCGAGTTGGTCGTGGTAGACATGCATTTTTAGGCATGTTATTCAGCGTGGAGACCAGGGCAAAAGAATGAGACCGCCGGTCCTTGATGCCGCGCGTTGATCTCTGCTTCGGCTGATGGCCTATTTAGATCGGTGCAAGGCGATATCGAGCGCGTGCTGTTTGACGGACCGGCAATTCACAAACGGATCGATGAAATGGCTGCGCAAATCACGGCTGATTACTCCGACCGCGAATTGACGGTGATCGCGATTCTAACCGGCAGCCTAATGTTTATGTCGGATCTGCTGCGCAGAATTCCACTTCACTTAAAATTGGATTGTCTTAGCGTGGCTAGTTACCAGGGGAAAACGACGACCGGCGACGTCGTTTTCAAGCAGTTGGCCATTCCCGATGTAGCGGACCGGAACGTTTTAATTCTGGATGATATTCTAGATACCGGCCATACACTGACGTCCGTTCGAAAAAGACTGGAAACGGCGAAGCCATGCAGCATTCGGGTTTGTGTGCTGCTGAGCAAAAGGAAACAGCGCGCGCGTGACGTTGATGCGGATTACGTCGGCTTCGAAATCGACGACGAATTCGTGGTCGGTTACGGACTCGACTTTATGGAGCGCTATCGCAACCTCCCGTACATCGGAGTGCTCAGAAAGGAATTGCTGGACCAATCAAATCAATGAACGTGCGCGTGCAATTTTATGCGCAACTGCGTGAACTCATCGGAATTCACGACCTAGAGCTCGAGCTCCCGCAAGGCGCGACCGTTCGAGAATTGCTCGAAAAGATTTATGCGCAAAAACCTGCCCTTCGTGCCCAGGACAAAAGCATCCTAATTGGTGCGGGTCTGGAATTTGTGGATCGCAATTACAAACTGAACCCCGGGGAGGAAATCGCGATCATGCCGCCGGTGCAAGGCGGTTGAGTTTGGCAGCGCGGATATTCTGCTTGTACCGTTAGACCGATACGTCGTCGCCGGGGCCGCGTTTGAATGGGCAAATGCCGCGCTTCTTTGAACCGGCGACGAAGTCCAGGAATTCGCGCGCTGGTCCGCCAAAGGCCATCGCCTCAGCTTTTTTGAGTGCCTGCGATGTGTTCAGTCCGCTCAGATAAATAAGTTTGAATGCTGCTTTGATTTCGTCCCGGTCTTTTTCGCTGACGCCAGCGCGGCGCAATCCAATGATATTCAGTCCGAACACGGAATTGCGCTCCGCGGCGACGACGAACGGTGGCAGATCTTTCCCGAACGCCGAGCTGCCCTGCACCATCACCAGACGGCCAATGTGCATGAACTGGTGAAAAGTTGATCCACCACCAAGAAATGCGCCGTCACCTACACGAACATGGCCGGCGAGCAAACAATTGTTTGCTATGAGGACGTTGTTTCCAATAACGCAGTTGTGACCAACGTGCGAGCCGGTCATCAGGAAATTCTTATCGCCGATTCTCGTCGCACTTCCGTCGGGGCTGCCGCGATGGATCGTGCAGTACTCGCGGATAATATTGTCGTCCCCGATCTCGACTTTTGTCTTTCGTTCCGGCGAAAACGAAACATCCTGCGGCGGGACACCAATGATCGCGCCGTGTCCGATGAAATTTCCATGACCGATCGCGACTTCACCCTCGATCACGACGTGCGATTGCACGGTCGTTTTCTCGCCGATTGTCACACGCGGCCCAACGATCGAGAACGAGCCGATCTCTACATTGGCGCCAATTTTTGAATTCGGATCGACGATTGCTGTGGGATGAACCTTGTTATCCGTCATGTTTCGGATTTCGACATTCGAATTTCGGATTTCGTACCTACAACACGCCGGCCTCTTTGAAACTGAAATAACCGGGACTGGTTTCCGATGGCGCGCCGATGATGATGTGATCCAGCAATTTGATTTGCAAAAGCTCGGCGGCTTCAGCCAGGCGTCGCGTCAGGCCATGATCAGTCTGGCTCGGCGACGGATCCCCGGATGGATGATTGTGCACCACGATGACTGCATAGGCTGAACTGATTACGGCTGGACGAAACACATCTCGCGGGTGAGCAATGCTTTCGTTGATGCTTCCAAGAGAGACTTCCTCGACGCGGATCAGGTGATATCGGGTGTCGAGCAGAATCACGCGCAGGGATTCTTTTTGGAGTCGGCGCATCTCTGGACCAACGAGCTCGTTCGCCAGTTCGGGCGAGTCGATTTTTTGTTTCGCCCATTTTTCTCGCGCCAAGCGGTCACCCAGTCCGAAAGCGGCAACAAGTTGAACGGCCTTGGTGAATTTAACTCCCTTGATCTTCGATAATTCATCTACGGAGCAGCGACTCAATCCCGTGAGCGAACCGTATTTTTCCAATAATTGGCGGGCCACTTCTATGGCGTTGGCTCCGGAGACGCCCGTGCGCAGCAAGATTGCAATCAACTCCGCATCACTGAGCGCGCGCGCGCCGTGCGCAGCCAATTTCTCCCGCGGCCGTTCGTCCTCGGCCATCTCGTGAATCTTGAGCTGCACCATTGTTCGAACTAGCAGCGGTCCGCCGCCGCTGATTAATCACGCGCGCAGTTGATCGAACATGTCGCACAACGCATCACCGAGCGAGAACAATGCATCTGTATAACGATTCGGCGCGATGCCATCGAATGCGCCTTGCGCTTTGCGAATCAGATCGCTGCCTGCTGCGATTGACTCGTTTAACGCGCCGTTGTTCGCCCCGTTCTTGAGAAGTTCAATCATCTCTTCGACTTTTTCGTCCAGCACAAGCTGGCAACAACGTTCCCGTTCAAACTCCGAAGCGGAACAGAGGAAAATCAAAACCGGCAATGTAAATTTGCCTTTGCGCAGGTCCGTCCCGAGCGTTTTGCCGGTCATACTCTCAGTGCCGGCGAGATCGACACAATCATCATAGATCTGATAGGCCGTCCCGATTTGGAATCCAAAGTCCTTGAACATTTCGATCACCTTCGGGTCGGCCTCGCCGATAATAGCGGCCAGTTCCGCTGCGACCGAGAAAAGTGATCCGGTTTTCATCTGTACGATCCGCAAATAATCCTCAACGGTCAGATTAAGATCGAACCTGCGCTGTGTTTGAATCATTTCGCCCGAACAAACTGTCGCCGCCGTGCGCGCGATTGCGCGACCGATATCGGAGTTCTCGAAATCGGTCGATAACGTTAGCGCGTGTGCGAAAAGACAGTCGCCCAGTAGAACGCTCAGCGAATTTCCCCAGCGCGCGTTTGCGGTCGGCTGTGCTCGACGCTGTTCTGCCTCGTCCATCACGTCGTCGTGCATCAGCGTAGCGATGTGAATGAGCTCAACGATCACTGCGAGATCGACATGCCCGGAGGCGATCTTTCCGGTCGCGCCGCCTGCAAGCAGAGCCATCAGCGGCCGAAGGCGTTTGCCCCGACTGCCGACAGCATAGAGGACGTAACCTTCAATTGCGGGATCGAATGCCGCGGCTTGTTGCGCAATACGCGTCTCGACCTCCTCAAGGTGCGGTTGAACTAATTTTGCGACTTCTGCCAAACGAAGCACGGGAGAGCCGCTCGCCTTCGCAACTGCGCGGCGACTCGTCCTCTGGTCCGTGCGGGCGAAGAGTTCCACGAGGCGAGAATAGTGGTGTGGGTTGTGGGTTGTCAAAGCAACATAACGCTGACCTCGCTGAATATTGTTCAACGCTTGCGCAGCCAGGAATCAGTCCCGTATTTTTGCCGGGCTAATTCTTGCGCGCGCTGGAAAATTTGTTCATTGACCTTGAACTCACTGCAATTGGCCGCCAGGGACTGCGCAAATCCTTTGGCGAGGTCAGCGCTAATGGCGAAACCTTGAACGCTGCCTTGCTGCAACAAGCCGCGATGAGTACGGCGTTGCGCCGCTCCGGCGATCTTGCGGCCATCCATCATCACGTCCGCGCGAACCGGATTCGCGAAGCAGTTGTTGGTAGGGACGCCGTGCTGCGGCGTCCGGTCGACGCAGCGCGCCGGCACTGTCATTTCCGCCCGTTGGCCGATTCCGTTCAACGCGTGTGCCAAGCAGCGATGAATTTTTTCGTAGATAGCGATCGATGATCCATGAAACACCCGATCGCTTGCCGGAATCACAATTGAATAGGTGAGGTCGTCTCCGTGCAAAACGATCCCGCCGCCAGTCCAACGCCGAACTAAATCGCGCTCTGACGCGTAAATCGCCACATCGGAAAACTTTCCAAAATATCCGAACGACAGGGAAGGGGAACGCCAGCGATAGAAGCGAATAGTTGGAATCATTGCCGATTCCAGCAGCGCCTCATCGATAGACATATTCATCGCTGCTGAGTGCCCGGCGGTATCGTGATAGACAATTAGCGCTCTGAAAAAAGATCGCGGCGCTTTCGTAGTCTTGTCATCCCGAGCGCCGGCCAGGGATCTCTGGTTGCTACTAAAGCCAAAAATATCGAGAGATGTCTCGACTTCGCTCGACATGACAACTAGTTGGAAAGCTCGTCCAGGATTTTTGCCACGGCTTCGTGTGGCTGCGCATGCCCGATGATGGGCCGCCCGATCCCGATGTAGTCTGCGCCGGCTTCCAGTGCTTCCCGTGGTGTCATGAAGCGTTTCTGATCTCCCCGTTCTGCCCACGCTGGTCGAATGCCCTGGACGGCAATTTTGATTTTGTCGCCGAACTCGCGTCGCAACGTTTTGATTTCATGGGGGCTGGCCACGAGCCCGTCGATGCCAGCCGCTGCGCCTAACGTGGCCAGACGGACTACTTGATTCGCGACGGTGTCTATGGTTCCAATTTCGCGCAGCGTTTGTTCAGTGGAGCTGGTCAAAACAGTCACTCCCAGGAGAAGCATATCCTTGGAGCGAGCGGCGATCGCGGCGCGAATCATTTCGCTGCCGCCGATCAAATGAATCGTGAGCATCTGCACTCCGAGAGTGCCCGCGGACTCAACGGCTCGGGCGACTGTGTTGGGGATGTCGTAGAGCTTCAGGTCGAGCCAAACCTTTGCGCCAGTGGCCAAAACCGTGCGCACAATTTCGGGGCCTTCAGCTGTGTAAAGTTGAAGCCCGATCTTAAAGAAGGATATCTCGGTCTGGAGTTGCTCAACGAGAGCGAGTGCCTTCTCCTTTGTGGCGACGTCCAGTGCCACGATGATTTTGTCAGCGACGTTTGTCATAGTCAGCGAAGTCGCGAGATCTCTGTATTTCGAGCAAGAAGAGATTCCTCGACTTCGCTCGGAATGACAGAGCAAATTGCAGATTATGCAAGTCATCGCACCCGCGAAGATCAATCTTTCGCTGAGACTTCTCAACCGTCGCGGCGACGGCTTTCACGAAATCGAGACCTTGATCGCACCTATTTCGCTTTGTGACGAGATCAAGATCGAGCTGCGTTCCGGGAAGCAGAAGATCACTTTTCGGTGCAATGACCCTTCGGTGCCGAAAGGCGAAGGAAATCTCGTGGTGCGTGCGGCAAACGTTTTTTTCGAAGCAACGAAGATTAGCAGCGGGGTTTCGATCGAGCTCAAAAAGACAATCCCGCACGGCGCCGGCCTGGGTGGCGGGAGCAGCGACGCCGCTTCCACTTTGCTGGCGCTCAACGAACTGTTCGAGACGAATTTAGCCCGTGAAGCGTTGGCGAAAATGGCCGAGACAATCGGATCGGATGTTCCATTTTTCATTTTTCAATCCGCTGCGGTGTGCAAAGGGCGCGGCGAACTCGTGAGCCCGACCAGATTGCGGGAACAATTGTCGGTGTTGTTGTTGAAGCCTCTGTTCGGCGTGCCTACGATGTGGGCTTACTCTCGCTGGCGAGACGCGCGTGAAATTCCGGGCATCCCGTATGCGTCTCAAGCATTCGCCGGCCAACCGTTCGTGAATGATCTGGAGCGTCCTGTTTTCGAAAAATTTGTTTTTCTAGCGGAACTAAAAATGTGGTTGCTCGCCCAACCGGAAGTCGGCGCCGCTTTGATGTCCGGCTCCGGTTCGACGATCTTCGCTGTGATTCGCAGGAATACAGATGTCGATCGGTTGGCCATGCGCGCGAAAGCGGAGCTTGATTCAGAACTGTGGACATGCGTGTGCAACACGCGGTAGCGTGATTCCGGGGAGCACAGGCATGTTGCGTATCGGCGAATGCATTCTGCATTCGCGAACTTTTGAAAAGATTTTTTCGGCAGAATGCCGAAACCAGCGTGCCGTCCCCAGATTATGCGAACACGCGCGACCTTCATTCGCCGAGTCGTCGTCGGAACTGGGCGCGCGCATACTCGCGGTTGAGTTTCGCGATGAAACTGGCGCTAATCTTGGCCGGACACACCGCTTCGCACTCATAAGTGTTGGTGCAATTACCAAATCCCTGGTCGTCCATTACGTGTACCATTTTCAACACGCGTCGCTCGCGTTCAGGAGCGCCCTGCGGCAAAAACGATAGGTGCGAAACTTTGGCAGCGGCAAAAAGCATTGCAGATCCGTTCGGGCAGGCTGCTGCGCACGCGCCGCAGCCGATGCACGCCGCTGCTTCCATTGCCAAATCAGCGTTGTGCTTGGGAACGAGAATCGAATTCGCTTCCGGCGCGGAGCCTGCGCGTGCGGAGATGAATCCGCCAGCCTGCACGATCCGATCGAGTGCACTGCGGTCGACCACCAAATCTTTAACGATTGGAAACGAGCCGACGCGAAACGGTTCGACAGTGATGGTCTCGCCGTCCTGAAATTTTCGCATATAAAGCTCGCACACAGCGCCGGGATGATCCGGACCGTGTGCTTCACCGTTGACCGTGAGCGAGCAGGTGCCGCAAATCCCCTCGCGGCAATCAGAGTCGAACGCGACGGGTTCCCCGCCTGTCCGGATCAAGTTCTCGTTAAGAATATCGAGCATTTCGAGAAAGGACGTGTCAGGCGAAATGTCGCGGACGTCGTAGTCGACAAGGTTGCCGCGGGATTTCGCGTCGGGTTGCCTCCAGATTTTGAGTTTAAAATTCATGATCGATTGCGGAGCGCGCTCATTTGTAGCTGCGCTGAGCTAAATGCACCGTTTCGAAATGCAATTGTTCGCGATGCAGTTTCGGGGGCTGACCGTCGCCTTGAAACTCCCACGCGAACGCAGCTGCGTGGCTTTCGTCGTTGCGAAGCGCTTCGCCATCTGGTGTTTGATGTTCCTCGCGAAAATGCGCTCCAGCAGATTCATCGCGCTCGAGCGCGTCGATGCACATTAGCTCGGCGAATTCGAGGAAATCCGCAACGCGGCCGGCGCGTTCCAATGCCTGGTTGTAATCCTCTTCGTCTCCCGGCACCCGCACGTCGTGCCAAAATTCGGAGCGCAATTCAGGGATTTTTCGGAGTGCTTCGCGCAACCCTTGTTCATTACGCGACATGCCGCATTTGTCCCAGAGAAGAAGGCCGAGCTCACGATGGAACGAATCGGCTGAACGCGTGCCGTTGACGCTCAGCAATTTTTCGATCCGGGCGCGAACATTCCGCTCTGCTTGTTCAAACTCGGGAGATTCGGGCGAGGGTCGTTTTCCCATTTGGCTGGCGAGGTAATTCGGCAACGTGTTGGGCATAACAAAATAGCCGTCGGCGAGGCCTTGCATCAGAGCGCTGGCTCCGAGCCGGTTTGCGCCATGATCCGAAAAATTGGCTTCACCAATCACGAACAAGCCGGGCACATTGCTCATCAAATCGTAATCCACCCAAAGACCACCCATCGTGTAGTGCACCGCGGGGTAAATTCGCATTGGCACGTTGTAGGCGTCCTCGCCGGTAATCTTTTGGTACACGTGGAACAAATTTCCGTAACGTTCGCGAATCGTTTCTACGCCGAGTCGTTTGATCGCATCGGCAAAGTCGAGATAGACGCCACGTCCGCCCGGACCGACCCCCCGGCCTTCATCGCAAACTTCCTTGGCGGCGCGCGATGAAATATCGCGCGGCGCAAGATTGCCGTAGCTGGGATATTTTCGCTCGAGATAATAATCGCGGTCGGCCTCCGGAATTTCGTTCGGCGGCTTGAAGCGATCTTCCTTGCGTTTCGGAACCCAGACTCGGCCGTCGTTGCGTAGCGACTCTGACATTAACGTTAGCTTCGACTGATAGTCCCCGCTCACAGGAATGCAGGTGGGATGAATTTGGGTGAAGGACGGGTTGGCGAAAAGCGCACCTCGCTTGTAAGCGCGATAGGTCGCTGTGACGTTGCTGCCGCGCGCATTGGTCGACAGATAGAACACATTTCCATATCCCCCGCTGGCGAGCACGACTGCATCTGCTGCATGCCTTTCCATTTTCCCGGAGCGCAAGCTTCGAGTAACGATTCCCTTGGCCTGGCCATTGACGATCGCCAGGTCGAGCATCTCCGTGTATGGAAACATCTGCACCGTGCCGGAGGCGACTTGGCGACAGAGCGCTTGGTAGCAGCCTAACAAGAGTTGCTGGCCGGTTTGTCCACGAGCGTAAAAGGTCCGTGAAACCTGTGCACCGCCAAAGGAACGGTTTGCCAAGTAGCCACTGTATTCGCGAGCGAACGGTACGCCCTGAGCCACGCATTGATCGATAATGTTGTTGGCGATTTCCGCGAGCCGATAAACGTTCGCTTCCCGGGAACGGAAGTCGCCGCCCTTAATCGTGTCGTAAAACAAGCGATAAACGCTGTCGCCATCGTTCTGGTAATTCTTTGCGGCATTAATGCCGCCTTGCGCGGCAATTGAATGCGCGCGCCTCGGCGAATCCTGAAAACAAAAACATTTCACCCGGTATCCAAGTTCACCGAGGGTCGCCGCGGCCGATCCGCCGGCGAGGCCGCTGCCGACGACTATGATCTCAAGTTTTCGCCGGTTGTTTGGGCTGACCAACCGCGAATGGTCTTGATGGTTTCGCCATTTTTGATACAGCGGCCCCGGCGGAATTTTGGGATCCAACGTTCCAATCATGCTTCAGTTATTTGTCTCGAATAGCGAAACGCCGACAGTCGCGCAGCAATTTATTGTTCGCCGCCCCACTTGTCTTTCTTGAATGAGACGCGGCCGGAGCCTTCCTCGAAGGCTTCAAAATGCTCCGGATTCTGCTGGTAATATTTCTGGTGATAATCTTCGGCGGCCCAGAATTTCATCGCAGGCAAAATTTCGGTCACAACGGGTTTCTTAAACTTTCCGGAGCGCGTGAGTTTTTCTTTTGAAGCCTCGGCAATCTTTTTTTCCTCGGTGTTGCCATAAAAGATCGCAGCACGATAACTCGGTCCGATATCAGTGAACTGGCCATCGGCCTGGGTGGGATCGATTTGTCGCCAGTAGATGTCGAGAAGTTGGTCGTAGGAAATCTTCGCTGGGTCGTAGCTGATTTCGATTGATTCGCGATAATTTGTTTTTTCCGATGTGACGAGTTTGTAAGTCGGGTTTGGCTCGGTTCCGCCGCAATAGCCCACCACGGTTTTGATCACTCCCGGTGCTTTGTCGAACGCCGGCTGGATGCACCAAAAACATCCACCTGCGAAAACCGCAGTCCTCGTGCTGCCTTGGGCGGGACTTTGCGCATGACTCGCTGTTCCAAGAGCCACGCAGCCAATAGCGAAGAGAAAAATTCGATTCATGCTGTCTCTTTCATGTCGCTCTGGACGTGATGCTGTTCAAGATGTTTCCCTTTAGTGCGCGTATCTTGCCGGAGTTGAAGGGTCGGTCAGATGCCGACATTTTCTTTCGTGATCGAACGAATGCCGGATTCGCAGATCGCGCGTCTCGATGTCCTGCAACTTTTCGGACGCAACGCGCCACTGCATGTCGATCTGGGGTGCGGCGATGGCTCTTTTCTTTGTGAAATGGCGCAACAGTTTCCTAAGAGAAATTTTCTCGGCGTTGAGCGGTTGACCAAACGGGTAGAGAAAGTTCGCCGGAAGGCCGAAAAGATTGAAAACGTTCGGGTCCTACGCGCGGACACTTTGTTCGCGGTCCGCGAGCTGCTGCCTGAATCTTCAGTGGAAGCGTTTTATCTTTTGTTTCCCGACCCTTGGCCGAAGCGGCGGCATCAGTTCCGACGGATATTTACGGAAGACTTTTTGAATGCTATCGCCGTTGGGTTGCAGCAACACGGTGTTCTACGCGCCGCGACTGATCACCTCGATTATTTTCATCAAATCGAGCGGTTAAGCCGCGCCCATCTGCAATTTGAACTTATGGCGAATTCGGCCGACGACTGCGTCTTTCCGGTAACGAAGTTCGAAAGAAAATTTCGCGATCAAGGCGCTCCGATTTATCGGCTGACGCTTCGAAAGACTTCGCGGGTCAGATAAGCACGCGCGTTCCATTCGTTGCCTGAGAAGGTCAATTGCACTGCGCCGGTTTCGTCCTGGCGAAACAATTTGATGCCGCGCGCACGAAGTTGCTCAGCCCACTGTTCGCTGATCCGCTCGTGCTCCGGAAACTCCGTTGACGTCGCAATGATCAGGCGTGGTCGAACGGCATCGAGAAATGGCGCGGAGCCGGAAATTCCTGAGTGATATTGGCCCTTCACGACGATATCACTCCGCAGGTCCGAACCATTGCTCAACAAGGCCCGTTCAGTTTCTCCGCCGTTATCCGACATGAACAAGACGGATGTGCCCTGTGCCATGATTAGCCGGATAACGAGCGCTTGATCGTCCGCTGTGGCTCCTGCAAAGCCGTGCGGCGGAAACAGAACATGCGCAACAGCGTCGCGGGACAAATGAAAATTGTCTCCGGCAGCCAACTTGTCAGGCTTCAGTCCGCGTCTTTCCAGCCCCGACATTATTCGGGACAGTTGTCGATGAATGAGCGAACGATCGGGCGCAGGATTATCGATTACACGAACTCCTGGAAAATCTCTCAACAATTGCGTGAAGCCACCGATGTGCTGCGAATCGCCATGGGTGAGCACTAAGCCTGTAAGCCGATTTACTCCTGCCAAGTGCAGATACTGTCGCACGATGCGGTCATAACTGCGCTTGCTCCCGCAATCGACCAACCAATCGTGATCATTCACTCGAATGTGAATGGCCGCGCCCGCACCGAGGTCCAACACCGTCATCTTTGCGGAGATGCGGCGGCCCCAGTCAGGTTCGCCAACATAGAAGTGTCCACCGGGAATTTGCGCGAATAGATGAACGATGCCGATGACTAACGTGGCCAATGCCCAATTGGCGTTATTGAAAATCACAGCGACCCAAAGCAGCAGCGGCGTAGCCATTAGCGACAAAAGCGCAACAGCGAGGACAAAGAATGCGATCGGGACAACGACGAGGTTTGCGAGCAAAGAAATCGGCGTCACCAGATGGAAGTACCAAAGAATCAACGGCCATGAACCAACCCACGCCGCAAGCGAGACAGACGCGCCACCGCAAAGCCATTCGTAGCTGGAATGCATCCATCGGCGTGGACCTTGTATCAGGGTTTGCGGCAGAAAAGGATCCGGAGCCGCGCGCCGTTGGAAAAATCTGAAGAACGGATCGGCGAACAGCACGATTGCGCCGACAACCGCGAACGAAAGCTGGAATCCGGTGGAAAACAGTTCGTTCGTGTTCCAGCAGAGGATGAAGAAGGCCGCTGCCGCGAGGCTGTTTGGCAGAAAAACCTTTCGCTCAAAGAAGTAACTGCCGACGAGAATTGAAGCCATCACAGCTGCGCGTAAGGCCGGGATGTGCAGCCCCGTTACCGCCGCATAGAAAAAAAGCGACGGAATAATGAAGGCCGCTGCGCGTTTCCGAGGCAGGCGCGCGATTGTAGCCACGACCCACAAGAGCGCCGCCACAATTCCCACATGTAAGCCGGCTACCGCAAAAAGGTGAATCGTACCTGTTTGCTGAAATGGTTCCTCAATGTCCTCTGGCGTGTCGTGCCGGATACCAAGCACGATTCCATTGATGAAACTCTTTACCTCAGGCGCGTCATCCAAGCCGCGCGACAACGCGTTTTGCATCCAAGTGCGCGACGCTTGTGCAGCGCGCAAAATCGGATTGCCACCGCCATGACGGATCAGCGTTCCGTCCTCCGGATAGCGGGCGAAGAGCATTCGACGGATATCATGACGTGCGAGGTAAGCGCGCATATCGAATTCGCCGGGGTTTCGTGGCGGTGCGATCGGCTCGGCGGTTCCAAAAAGTTTCAGTTCATCGCCAAACTCTGGCGTGCCTTTCCAACGGACCTGCCAAACTGCGTGCGTGGGTTGGTTTTTGCCTTCGAGTTCGATTGATCTCAGCTTGAACAGGAAGGTTGCAAATCCGCTGGACGCGATCTTCGGTTCAGTGATCACGCATCCGGCTGCTGTGACGACGCGTGGTCGCTCGCCAAGCTTCTCCACAAGTTGCTGGCCGGCCGTGTTTGTGGTCGCGAATTTATGTAGCAGGAAAAAACCAATCGCGACGATGAGGTACGTGGCCGGCAATTTCGGCCAGCAGAGTGCAACGAGAATGCAGAGTGCGAGAACGGTCGCTGCTAAAATCAATGTGCTAGATGGAAGCGGAACGATTTCCGCCAGCACAATTCCCGTTGCGGCCATCAGCGTCAGCCCAACAAATGGCTGACGCGGCGCACTGAGCGGCTTCATCTACTGGCAGTTTTCGCTTATCGCGTGTCGGCAGCGCAAGCTGCAATCGCGGCAATGCGATACGCGAACCTATAGCCACGCGCCTGGCGCGTCACTTACAACGGCCCGCAGGCCCGTGGCTACAAGAAGATGCACGATTCTCATGAGGAGCTTATTCTCCTCAGTGCAGGATCTATTCGAAGAAGCGCACGAAACTGAAACTGCAAACACGGCTGCGCCGCTCGCCACACGGATGCGACCGCGATCGCTCGAGGAGTTTGTCGGTCAGCAACATATTCTTGCACCTGGCAAACTTTTGCGTCGCGCGATTGAAGCGGATCGTCTGCCCTCGGTGATTCTTTATGGGCCGCCAGGGAGCGGAAAGACGACGCTGGCGCGTATCATCGCCGAGATGACGCACGCGAAATTTGTTCGGATCAGCGGTGTGGAAAGCAATGTTGCCGAAATGCGCCGTGTGCTTGCCGCAGCCACAAACCGTATAGGCACATCTGGACAAAAGACGATCCTGTTCGTCGATGAGATCCATCATTTCAATAAGGCTCAACAGGACATCCTTCTCCCAGATGTTGAAGCGGGAAATCTACGGCTTATCGGTGCAACCACGTACAATCCGTTCTTTTACGTAAACAGCGCGCTCGTGTCGCGTTCACAGGTTTTCCGGCTCGAACCCCTCAGCGTCGAACGACTGGAGCAATTGATCGATCGCGCATTAGCTGATAAAGAGCGCGGGCTTGGAAATTACAACGTGAAGATGGACAGGGAGGCGCGCCGACATCTCGCGAAGCTCAGCGACGGGGACGCGCGCAAATGTCTAAATGCGCTCGAAATTGGAGTGCTAACCACGCCACCTGATTCGCTCAACGTGATTCACTTCACGCTGACAGCTGCCGAGGAAAGCATCCAACAGAAGGCTGTGGTTTACGATCGCGTCGGCGACGCCCATTACGACACCATCAGTGCCTTCATCAAAAGCATGCGCGCTTCGGACGAAAAAAGCGCGATGTATTGGCTGGCAAAAATGCTGCACGCCGGCGAAGATTTCCGTTTCATTGCACGGCGGATTGTGATTTTTGCCAGCGAAGACGTTGGTCTTGCTGATCCCGAAGCGTTGCAGCTTGCGATCGCAACGCAACAGGCAGTAGAATTTGTCGGGATGCCGGAGGCGCGCATCCCTCTCGCGCACGCGACCGCCTACATGTGTCGCGCGGCCAAAAGCCGCGAGGCATACGAGTCACTAAATGCCGCGACTGAGCAGATCGAGGCGGAACAAACCAAAGCCGTGCCCGAGCATCTCAAGAACAAGCATTTTCCTATAAATCCGAAGAGCTAGACGTCGATGCTTTGTGGGGCGGTGGTTGTGCGATCGGCGCCGCGCCGATGCGTCCAGAGAAAATTAGCATTCCGAAGCAAACTGCGTTGAAGGTGATAAAAAGCGCGAGGGCGTTCCAGAGCGGCCCTTCTCGCCAGGATTGGTGCACCTTTTTCCAGTCGGAGAAAACGTGGAATATAGAGAGCAGCGTCGCCTGATAAAAACCGTACACGATGTAATGCGGCTCGATGCCATGCCACAGGCCCATTAATCCAAAGGCGAGAAAGTATCCGAGAATCGCAGCGGTATTCATGCTTTTGAACCATTTGCCGCGGGCAGCGGCAAGCAGGAAGCGCATGTAAACGTGATCGCGAAACCAGAACGAAAGGGTGATATGCCAGCGATTCCAGAAATCACGAATGTTTCGTGCGAGGAACGGCCGGTTGAAATTCTCCGGAGTGTGAATGCCAAATAGATAACTAATGCTGATGGCGAACGCGCTGTATCCTGCGAAGTCGAAGAAGAGATAAAAAGTGTAGGCATACATGTAACTGACCAGCGCACCTAAGCTCCCGCTCTGCGCTGCTGCCTTGAGCCAGTGTTGTTCGATTAACGCAGCGACAATGAACTTGTAGAGCAAGCCGCGAAAAAAGTGATGCACGGCGGAATCGAGATCCGTCAGAAACTCAGCGCGATTTCGTGCCTTTCTCCAGTCTGGAGCGAACCGGCGGTAACGATCAATCGGCCCCGCGGAAATCGTGGGAAAGAAAAAGAGAAACATGAATAGATCAACTGTGCCGGGCCTCTTAATGACGCCGTCCCTCAAGCAAAACACGATGTCGAGCGCGCGAAACGTGACGTAAGAAATCCCGAGAAACCCGAACTGAGTTTTCGGTGAGACGAGCGGAATCACTTTCGTCAGTGCCAATGGAAGCACGCTGAGGCCGATTGCGCAGTAGAACGGCCAGCCTGCACGCGCGCCTGCGGCTGAGAACGCGCGTACGGCCAGCCATTGCCACAAGGCGAACCCTATTACGAGCCAGATTTCGCTGACTAGGAAGTGTTTTCGCAAATGCAGCACGTCCTGGTACTGCACGACGAGCACGATTGTGGTGACCAGGAGAGCCCAGCGCCAACCGGCGCGACCGAACAAACCGAGAATGATTGTCGGCACTGCCACGTAAAGCAGCAGCACGAAGTAGGTGAAATCCGCGTAGGGAATCACAGCGACTTGGCAAGCGCGGTTCGGTCCACCTTGCCATTGGCCGTCATCGGAAACCTATCGAGAAAGACAAACTTGCGTGGCAACATGTAAGCTGGCAGGCGTTCACCGAGTTGACTCCGTAGATTGTGCGCCAACTTGAAGTCCGATGTCTCATTTCGCGCCACCAAACTTACGAACGCGGTTAGCGATTGAGCGGCGCCGCTCTTGATCACAGGAATTACGACTGCATCGCGTACAGTCGGCAGCGCGCGCAGATTCGTTTCAACGTCGCCAAGCTCAATGCGGTATCCGCTGAGCTTGATCTGTTCATCCACGCGTCCTTCGAAAAACAGCAGTCCGTCACGGAAGCGGCCGCGGTCGCCGGTCTTGTACGCACGTAAGCCTTGATAGTCGAAAAAGGCGCGGGCTGTGAGACCGGGGCGCCCAAGATAACCGGGGCTTACGTTTGGTCCTGCGATAACGATTTCGCCGCGCTCGTTTGCTGACTGCTCAGTGCCGTTCTCATCGACGATGAAGATTTTTGTATCGGGCATTACGCGACCCACTGGCAACGGTGAATATTTTTCCAGGATAGCAGCACCAATATGAATGGAGGTCGTGGCGACAGTTGCCTCGGTAGGACCATACATGTTCCAAACTTGCGCTTGTGGAAACCGCGCGAGCAGTTCAGCTGCGGTTTGGGGTGCGAGTGTTTCACCGCAGAATAAAAATCGCCGCACGCGCGGCAGCATCGCCTCGGCGAACTTGTCTTCGGCGAGACACATTTGCGCAAATGACGGCGTTGAAACCCATGTGGTGACCCCGGAAGTTGCCAGTGCGCTGTAAAGTTTTTTTGGATTTTCGATTAAATCGCGTCTGATACTGAAAAGCCTGCCACCTGTTGTGACGCTGCAATACAGATCCATTACCGACAGATCGAACGAGAACGGCGCCTGATTCAAAAATACTTCGGCGTGTTTGCTGAACTGCTGCTCAGCCAACATCCAGCTAGTGAAATGTTCGAGGCAGGCGAGCGTGATGATCACGCCCTTCGGTTCGCCCGTGCTGCCGCTTGTGAACAGAATGTAAAACGGGTCGTTCTTTTCGACGGGCGTAGTGGGGACACGCGATTCACCTGTTGAGAATCGCTGAATCTCAACTGGAGTTAGAACAAACGCCGCACGCGAACTTGCCACGATTTGATCTATTCGCGCCTGCGGTAGCGCGGTGTCTATTGGCACGTACGGGCGGCCAGATTTCACTGCGCCAAGAAATGCGATCAGCATTTCAGGCTCGCGATGGCCGAGCACGGCAATCGGTCTGCGATCGTCGCCGAAGTGCTGTGTCAGGTACGATGCAACTCCGTCCGAGCCCCGACGCAGTTCGCCGTACGTCAGAGTTCTGTCGCCGCTAAGATGTGCAATTGCCTCCGGTGCTGCTGCGGCCCAGTGATCGATTCGTTGAATCAGATTCACTAGAAACCCTGATACACAAAGGGCGGCGTGTGGAAATCGCCACGGCCATACATCGCAATCAAAGCCAGAATGACGCCGAGATAATAGATAATCAGCAGCGCGCGATGCACCGTGGGATGTCGCTCAAGCCATTTCACATGCGCATCCGCTGCTCGAGATCGGCGATCACAGCTCGTGGTGTGCGCCAGCGTTCGCGCTCAAATTCCGCTGGCGAAATTTTTAATCCGAATTGCTCTTCGATCATCAGAATGAGCTGAACGGTTCTCATCGAGTCGAGCACCTGATAATCGTAGAGAGGCAGATCGAGGTTGGTGAGTACCTCATCGGTCTCGCCGACCGAGGCCAGGAGTTGCAAGACTTTGTCCGCGAATTGCGCAGCTATCATGGAGGAGGAGGCACCTTGTCGTGATGCTTCGAATAGTGGAAAGGTGATCAATTCTTAGCGTCGTGGCAAACGCCCGTGAAAGAAATCGTCAAGAGCACGGTCGTAATATGCCCAGCCTTTTGCTGTAAGGTGAGGCGTCTGCCGGATAAGAAAAGCCGGATCTTCGTCGTGCTCCTGAAATTCGACTACCGGAAAATGGTATTGCTCCACGAGCACAGGTAGCTTCCTGTAAAATTCATCCCGAGCCGAGCGTGAGATACCTGCATGATCATAAAAATAGCCGCCTAAAGGCATACTGAGAATCAGTGGTCGCGCGTGAACACTTGCCAGACAGCGAAGGAGCAAATCCAGATCGATCCACGCCGGTGATACCTTGACGCCGTACAGAAAGCCGGCGTCACGAGACCCGGCAGTAATTTTTCTGTCAATTGCCGAAAGTTCCTGGATCATCGCGGTGTCCTCGGGCTTGGCTTTGCTCGCTTTGGCAACGAATTGTGGCCAATCAACCGTTTCTACCTGCAGCCGCGGAGGCGGTTTCGTTTGACGCCGGATGTGATGCAGCGCTGCCCAATGATCTTCCAATTCGTACAAGGCGGTCTGAATTCTTCCCGCCGGCCAGAGTGCGCAAAAGACTACCCGATCCAGCAATTGTCCGGAGGCGAGGCGTTTCAATGCAAATTCAAGGAACGGTCTCTGTTCAAGCGTCTCCGGAAACTGGAGCATGCGTTTAGCGATCTCGCGCTTCAGTCCAAGATCCAGCGCCGTGCCAAACACCATCTCGGTCGCCGCCATGGCCGAAAAATTCCCTTTGTACCCCTGGGTACCCGGCTTTGCGGTGCAAAACCAGCCGGGCGAAAGCGAGAAAGCCAGCCTTTTGCTGTGCAACGCTGAGCCGAGTGCGCCGACTTTTTGCAACATGATCAACGGGTTGGCTCCACCGCCGCCGACGGGCGAAAGTTGGAAACCTGTTGGCGCGGTGCGAAAGAAAACGCTGCCCCGTTCCGGTGCTGCGGGCCTTAACAATTCCGAACTGCCATAAATCGGCAATACGTTCGGCGAATGCGCGGCGGCGCGCTGGAAGACAAGTCCCTGATTTTTGAGCGCAAAAATTTCGGGAGCCGTGGAGGCTATGGTGGCGTGCTCCAGATGAATCAGGACCCTGTGAGCAGCGAATAGGGTGATTGCGGCGAGCCCCAGCGCTAGAAGGGCCGCAAATGCATGCGGCATTTGTTTCGTGGCGGAAGTCATGATGGCATACGAAGTTATTGTCGCGACTTGACGCCGCAATCGAATTTCATTTCGCTATCCTGATGGCTTTATCGTCACTCTGGCAGAGGTTTCAACGATATTTCCTGGAATATGGTGAGCTCGGTTTTTCTCTCGACATCAGCCGAATGAAGTTTTCGGACGATCTGTTCGAGAAAATGCGGCCACAAGTCGAACGTGCCTTTGCGGCGATGCGAGAGTTGGAGGCGGGCGCAATCGCCAATCCAACGGAGAAACGCACGGTGGGTCATTACTGGCTGAGGAGTCCCGCGCTGGCGCCGACACCGGAGATTCGGTCGGAAATCGAAGAGACGATCCGGCGCATCAAAGCATTCGCAAAAGATGTTCACACCGGAAAAATCACCGCGGAAAACGGAAAGCGCTTCAAGCACCTGCTGCACATTGGGATCGGCGGCTCGGCACTAGGGCCGCAATTCGTTTCAGCAGCGCTCGTCTCGCCAGACGATCCAATGGACATCTTTTTCTTCGACAACACCGACCCCGAAGGGTTCGATCGCGTGTTTGACAGGATAGGCGACGGGCTCCCACAAACGCTCGTCATAGTTGTCTCTAAATCCGGCGGGACAAAGGAGACCCGGAATGGGATGCTCGAGGCGGAAGCGAAGTTTGCCGAGAATGGACTTCAGTTTGCGAGGCACGCTGTCGCTGTGACTGGCGTCGGGAGCGAGTTGGATAAACATGCCGAAGCCAACGGTTGGCTGGCGCGTTTTCCAATGCCTGATTGGATTGGGGGACGCACATCAGTGATGAGTGCGGTCGGGCTACTACCGATGGCGCTGCAAGGATTTGATATAGATGCCTTCCTCGCCGGCGCCGCAGCCATGGACGAGCGCACCAGCGTACCCAACGTCGCACGAAATGCCGCCATGCTTCTCGCACTCATGTGGTATTACATTGGCAACGGAAAAGGCGAGAAGGACATGGTCGTTCTCCCATACAAAGATCGGCTGGCGCTGTTCACCAAATATCTCCAGCAACTCGTGATGGAGTCGTTAGGCAAAGAAAAGAACCTGGCGGGCGAAATTGTGCATCAGGGGATTGCCGTTTACGGTAATAAAGGCTCAACCGACCAGCATTCATACGTGCAACAACTGCGCGACGGTGTTCTGAATTTTTTTGTGACATTTGTGGAAGTGCGCAACGATCGACAAAGGACGCGGTTTGAAGTCGAGGATGGCATTACGAGCGGCGATTATCTTGAGGGATTTCTGCGGGGGAGTCGCAGCGCGTTGTACGAAAAGGGACGGGAATCGATTACGATGAGCATTCCCGAAGTGAACGCGTTTTACACCGGATTACTGATCGCCCTCTATGAACGAGCGGTCGGCTTTTACGGCTCGCTGGTGAGTATTAATGCATACGATCAGCCCGGCGTTGAAGCGGGCAAGAAAGCGGCTGGCGAACTGTTGCAGCTACAGAAGCAAGTGCGCGCGGAGCTTTCCGCCGGAGGCAAAACTGCCGAAGAGATCGCGCGCTCAGTCGATGCTGACCCGGAAGACGTTTTTCACTTGTTACGGCATCTGGCGAGCAATGATCCACGGATCAAGGTCGCGCCCACTGATGAAGTTGCGGATGAACGATTTTCCTTCGTAGGAGCTAAGTAATTTGCCGTTATGGGAGGTAAGTCCTCGGAAGATTCGACTGACTCCGTGACCGTGCCATGGACCGACACGGTTCGTTTTGCCCGACAACTCAGTCACGATTTGCGGAATGATTTAAACGCGATCGAGTTGCAGTCGGCTTACATTAGTGAACTGACCCAGGATCAGGAACTAACAAGTGAGATTGAGCGTTTGCGTGAAGTCGTCACCGGGCTGAATTCGACGTTGCAACTGCTCTCGAGAGCAGTCGGAGATGTTAGACCGAATGTGATTGCCTATCCGGCCGCGGAATTCTTGACCGACATGCGCAAGCAGATCGAACGCAATTTTTCAAAAGAAAACCACGAGATCACGTGGGACGTGCAACTTCAGGACGATACGCTGAATGTTGATCCACAGTTATTCCAGGAAGTATTCGTTGAGCTTTTTGCCAACGCTTTCCAGCACGATCGCGGCAAGGGCGCACTTGTGGCAAGAGCCAGAATCAGCGATGGGCGCTTCCTGTTCAGCCTCCACGAACCGAAATCGATTTTCTCATCGGATACGCAAAATTGGGGACGCGAACCCCTCCACAACATCAGACAGAGACACTATGGTCTTGGCCTGAACCGCATCCGCGCTATCATAGAGGCGCACGGCGGAGAGTTGCAGGCTCAATACGATCCCAGAGCTGCGACACTCGTTTCGACAGTGGCGTTACCGGTGTCGAGCCGGCATTCCGAACATCGTTGAACCTCATGGCATTCTCCCGGTTTAAGCAACTGCAGCCCAGTGCACATGCGTAATACCTGCAGCGAAGAGTGATGAAAACGGAGAACCACCGCGTCCTGATCATCGATGACGAGAGACCAGTGTTGATGACGCTGGACGCGTTGCTCAAACGTCACGGTTATCATGTGGAAGCCGCGAGCACAGCGTCGCAGGGCTTGAAGCTGCTGAAATCAAGTTCGCCCTCGCTCGTGTTGCTGGATCTACAACTCCCAGATGCCCACGGGTTGGAAATGCTCGATCGCATCAAAACCGAATTGCCCGAAGCGCAGGTGATCATTCTGACGGCGCACGACTCGCTACATAACGCCATCGAATCGATCAAACGGGGCGCGTACCATTTTATCAGTAAGCCGTATGCCCCGGAAGAACTTCTGAGCCTGGTGGAGAAAGCATTGGAGAAACAGTTCCTGGTTCGGGAAGCTGAAAAACTGCGGGAGAAAACTGAGCAATTAGAGAAGCGATTGGAGATCGCGGAAGCGCGACCAGCTCCAGTTTTTAAGAGCAAACCGATGCAGGAAATCGAGGAACTAATCGACGCGATGGCGCCCTCGGATGCGAACGTCCTCATCGTAGGGGAAAGTGGTGTGGGCAAGGAAGTGATCGCAAACACTGTTCATGCCCGCAGCCGGCGTGCTGGACAATCGATGGTGAAGCTCAATTGCGCTGCGTTTCCACAAACAATGATCGAGGGAGAACTTTTCGGTTACGTCAAAGGCGCGTTTACCGGAGCAACGCACGATTTCCCGGGAATGATCGCCGCCGCGGATGGTGGCACCCTCTTCCTCGACGAAATATCCGACATGCCGGCTGATTTGCAGACACGCTTCCTGCGAGTGCTGCAAGAGCGCGAGTATCGGCCGCTCGGTAGCACGCAGACCATGAAAGCGAATTTTCGCGCGATCGCTGCGACTAACAGATCTATTCCCGAGGCGCTCGGCGAGAACCGGCTGCGCTCCGATTTGTACTACCGGCTAAACACGTTCCAGATTGAAGTGCCGCCGCTCCGGAAGCGAAAAGAGGACATTCCGCCCTTGATCGCCCAATTCGTTAGGCAATTTTCACAACAACTCCGCAAGCCGGAGCCGGACATTTCTCCGGATGCATTTCAAAAATTGCTCGATTGTTCGTGGCCGGGAAACGTTCGCGAACTGCAAAACGCGATCGAATACGCGGTGGTGCTGGCGCGGGAAGGTGTGATCGGAGTAAAGGAGCTGCCCGCAGAAATACAGTTGCCTCCGGCGTTGCAGCAAACCGAACTTGGCGGGTTACCGCGCAAGGGGGTGCAAACTCTCGATGACTTGGAACGGAACGCAATTCTCCAAGCCCTCGCCGAATGCCGTGGGAACAAGAAAAAAGCAGCCGAACTGCTCGGGATTCAGCGGCCGACGCTCTACAATAAGCTGAAACGCTACGCGATTGACTTGTAGTTGGGCGAGGAGGCGCGGCGTCTGAATGGTTGCTGCTTATGGACCGCGATAGCTGCAACGCGCAGTGGGTGTTTCGTGTACCACGATTTCGCAGAGGCCGGGACATAGAGGTTCTAATTTTTTCCAGAACCATTCAGCCATGTTTTCGATCGTCGGATTTTCCAATCCTTCAATGTCGTTGGCGTAAGTGTGGTCCAAGATTTTTAGGAGCGGTTTCATTGCAGCGCTGATGTTCGCGTGATCGTAGATCCAGCCTACCGTCGGATCCACCTCGCCTTCGATAGAAACCTCGACCTTGAAGCTGTGTCCGTGAATCCGCCGGCATTTGTGGCCCTCTGGAGCTTTCGGCAAAGTCTGCGCTGCTTCAAATGTAAAATCTTTCGTCAAACGCGCGCGCATAATCAGACGCCGTGCTGCGTCGGCTTCCAGATAAATTTGTGCATTTGAAGTTGAAAACGGACGTTGAGTTTGTCTGCAAGAATCCATTCCACGATTTCGCGCGGGTCGATCCTGCCGAAAATTGGCGAGAAGAGCACGGCGCGACAGCGGGAGGAAAGCTCATAGAGCTGCACTTTATCCCGTGACCACTCGTAATCTTCGCGCGAGCCCATAACGAATTTCACTTCATCGCGATCGGTAAGGTGGTCGATGTTCGACCAGAGATTTTTGTCCACTTCACCGCTATCAGGTGTTTTTAGATCCGTGATGCGATATACACGCGGATCGACTTTGGATATATCATGCGCACCGCTGGTCTCGAGGAGCACTGTGTATCCCGCGTCACACAGCATTGACATCAACGGCAAAACGTTCTTTTGCAACAATGGTTCTCCACCTGTGACCTCGACCAGCGGGCAGCGATACACCGCGACCGCGTCCAGAATTTCACCCAAGCTGCGTTTGTTCCCCTCGTAAAAGGCGTACTCGGTATCGCAGTAATTGCAGCGCAGATTGCAGAAGGTAAGGCGCACAAAAACGCACGG
>DATFXP010000049.1:0-18476 GCA_035315785.1 Candidatus Udaeobacter sp.
GTGTTGGTGCTCGTGCCCGAACCGGTCTGAAAAATGTCGAGCGGAAAATGGTCGTCGAGTTTTCCTTCTGCGACTTCTTCGGCCGCCTGTGCAATCGCCGTCGCTCGTTTGGCGTCGAGCAAACCCAAATCCTGATTCGCCTTCGCCGCAGCCCATTTGACTAGACCCAGGGCGCGAATGAATGGCCGAGGAAATCGGTACCCGCTTACCGGAAAATTCAAAACTGCGCGATGCGTGGACGCACCGTGGAGAGCCTCCGCGGGCACAGTCATCTCGCCCATCGAATCTTTTTCGATTCGGGTCGGTTTATCCATCATGCCGAACGCTCTGCACCAACGCCGGCGAGGCGGGAACGGCTTTTCGTAGATGTGCGTCCAGCGCCCTGTACCGACGGTATTTTGTGGAATACCGTGATAAACATTGGCGGGATATTTTGCAGAAAATATTCCGACTCGTCGCGCTGAAAAACGGTGGCATGCTGCTTCAACTCATTGGTGACCTGGTAAATAATAAACTTTCCTTCCGGCTTAAGTGCATCGTACGTCTTTCGCAGCAGTGCGCGCTTCTTATCGATCTTGAGAATGCTAAACGGAATACCGGAGAGAATGTAGTCACACGAAGCGAATCCGCGGCGTTTCAGTTCGTACGGCAACGACGCGGCATCCCCATGAATCACATGCACGCGACGATCGCCTGCAAATTGGCGTTCCAGTGCTTTGGCGAGTGCCGCGTCGAGCTCAAATAGGAGCAAATGGGAATCCGGAGTCATCCGTCGCACGATCTCACGCGAGTGCACGCCTTCGCCCGGGCCGTACTCCGCAATCACGCGCGGCTGCGTGAAATCCATTTTGCTCGCGACACGTTCCACCATCGCCTTGGAGCTGGGGACAATTGACGCGATCTGGAACGGACGCTTCAGGAAACGCTTGAAAAAGAGTGTACTCACGGGAAAGGCGAACGTTCGTCGCAGGCGTTACGGTTGTCTAGTATTGATCTGATCTGTAGCAGCGACCTGTGTGGAACGGCGCCGGTCTTGACTGATCACTGATCACCGATCACTTATCACTTCTGACTTCCAGGCGCGGTTAGCTCAGTGGTAGAGCACTACCTTGACACGGTAGGGGTCAGAGGTTCGAACCCTCTACCGCGCACCATTTTTTGATGAGTGATTTCTCCTTTAATCTCAACCGGGCAATTACTGACTCAGTCCGTACTTTGGAGTCCCTGAAGGACCTTGAACCAGAAGTCACTCGGGCAACAGGTCTGATCGAACAATGTCTGCGCGCAGGAAACAAATTGCTGGTGTGCGGGAACGGCGGAAGTGCGACTGATGCATCGCATTTTGTGACAGAGCTTGTGGTGCGTTTTGCCAAGGATCGTCGCGCACTTCCGGCCATTTGTCTTGCGAGCGATGTCGGAATTCTCACCGCCGCCGGGAACGACTATGGCTTTGATGAAATCTTTGCGCGTCAGGTGGCAGCGTTCGGCGTACGGGGAGATGTACTCATCTGTCTAACCACCTCTGGGAAATCCAAGAACGTGGTCCGCGCCTTGCAAGAAGCGAAAGCGCGTCAAATTAAGACAATTACCTTTCTCGGGCGCGATGGCGGATCGACGGTGGGCATTGCTGATCTCGATCTCCTGGTCAAAAGCGATTCAACGGCGCGAGTTCAGGAAGCCCACCAGCTGTTGTTGCATGTGTTGTGCGAGATAATCGAGTCGCGCCTCGAAAAAGTGTAGCGCCGAGGCTGTGGCCGCTTCGCTCTGTGAAGCGCGAGACTAAGCGTCGCCCACAGGGCGACGGCTACAGATTACTTCGAATTTTTCAGCAACCGTTCGCGCTCGCGATCCAACTGTCGTCGCTCGCTAGCTGTGAGACTTCCAATTCCGAACTTGGAAATTTTGTCGAGGATCGGATCGATTGATGTGTAAACGTCTTCCGATTCTGAGCGGCTGCCACCGGTGCGAGCTCGTGGTTTCGGAAGGACGTGATACTTCGGCCTTGAAGCGAAGCGCGCTTTCACCGCGCTCCACCAGGCGAGCTCCGGACCGGCACCATTCAGTTCGACGAAAAGGAATGCGACGCCAATGCTCGTCCAGAGCACCATCAGATCGCTCCAAGCGTGATAAGCGAGCAGTTGAAACGTGTAAACGGCGGCGAGAATAAGAGCGACCCACTTCGCCATGATCCGCAGCAATAATTCGACACGCGGGTAAATCGTGGCGAACGCGATGAATATTCCAAAGTGTAGCTCCGGGCTACCTGCAATTGCGCACCGCTCCCAAAGTCCCCAGATCGTCAGTAGTGCTGCCGGCGTGACTAGCAAAAAACCATAGAGCGCGATGTATGCGCGGCGGCCCAGAAAACGTTCCACTTCTCGTCCGAAGACAAACAGAAGGTACATCTCGATGGCGAACCAAAGCAGCCCCGATGGGGCGTGGACAAAGGCATACGTAAACAGCCGCCACACTTGGCCGCTGGACCAGATCGCAGCGCTATCAAATTGCAGCCAAAGCAAAATAGAACCGGCTCCGAACGCTACCAGAATCGCCGCAAGAATCGCGGCCGCCACGTGCACCCCGACGAGCATCGTGGTCACGTCGACAGGATATCGACCCATCCACGCAACCGGCCGATAATCATCGGACGTGGTCACCCCGAACATGTTTTCAATTAATGCCGCGCGCTGTGCTTGTGCAAGTGAAACGACAGATGCTGTATTTCAAATTTTGTCACCATTTCTGCTTCGCGATTTCCAACTCTTTGTCGTTGTGGACTCGGCACGTCATAGCCTCGACGAGCGCGGATTCATGGTTAAAATGGGCAGTTTCGTTCGATGAAGAATCTCGCGCCCGCCATATTCCCGCCCAAGGGCATCGGTGATACAAAGCCCGCCAACAAGGCGGTGCTCGATTGGGTGCAAGAGATCGCGAAGTTGACACAACCCGAGAACATTTTCTGGTGCGACGGCTCCGAGCGCGAAAACGAGTTCCTGATCGCTGAGTCGCTCAAGCAAAACGTCCTGACCAAGCTGAATGAGAAGAAAGTTCCGCACTCGTATCTCCACCGGTCTAGTCCGAACGACGTCGCGCGTGTCGAGCAGTTCACTTTTGTTTGCACACCAACAAAACAGGAAGCCGGACCGACGAATAACTGGGCTGACCCGACCGAGACTTATGCGAAACTTCGGGGGCTGCTCGCGGATGCGATGCGTGGGCGCACCATGTTCGTCATTCCCTACATCATGGGCCCGGCGGATTCGCCGCTGGCCAAGATCGGTTTCGAGATCACCGATTCTAAATATGTCGTGCTCAGCCTGAGGATCATGACGCGCATGGGCGAGATCGCCCTCAAACGGCTCGGCAACGACCCGAACGCGGAATGGAACCGCGGCGTGCATTCATTGCTGGATGTAAATCCTGAGCGCCGGTTCATCTGTCATTTTCCGCAGGACAACACCATCATCTCGGTGGGCTCAGGTTATGGCGGCAACGTTTTGTTGAGCAAAAAGTGTCTCGCGTTGCGTATCGGCTCATATCTGGCGCGCAAACAGAACTGGATGGCGGAGCACATGCTGATCCTCGGCGTGGAATCGCCCGAAGGGCGCAAACACTACGTCGCGGCGGCGTTCCCTAGCGCCTGCGGCAAGACGAATTTCGCGATGCTCATTCCGCCGGAGCATTTTAAAGGCTGGAAGGTGACCACGGTTGGTGACGACATCGCGTGGATGCAGATCCGCAATGGCCGGTTATACGCGGTCAATCCAGAGAACGGCTATTTCGGTGTTGTGCCCGGGACGAGCTATAAATCGAATCCAAACGCGATGCGAGCGATCGCGCACGACACAATTTATACCAACGTGGCTCTCACCGATGACGGCGACGTATGGTGGGAGGGCAAAGACGGCAAACCGCCCGCACCTGCGATTGACTGGCGTGGAAACGACTGGACACCGCAATCAAGCGAAAAAGCCGCGCACCCGAATAGTCGGTTCACCACCCCAATGCGCAACAATCCGGCACTTGACGCCGACGTCGAGAAAGGTGAAGGCGTGCCGATCAGCGCGATCATTTTCGGTGGCCGACGCAGCGATACCGTGCCGCTGGTTTATCGGGCCTTCGATTGGGACCACGGCGTATATTTAGGCGCGACAATGGCTTCGGAAACCACCGCAGCCGCCACCGGCGCGGTAGGGCGAGTGCGGCGCGACCCAATGGCGATGCTGCCGTTCTGTGGATACAACATCGGCGATTATTTTCAGCATTGGCTCGATATCGGAAAGCAACTCACCAATCCGCCGCTGATTTTTAATGTGAATTGGTTTCGCAAAGGCGCAGGCGGAAAATTCCTCTGGCCCGGTTTCGGTGAAAACATACGCGTACTCAAATGGATGATCGATCGGTGCGAGGGAAGCGGTGGCGCACTCAAATCGCCGGTCGGCTGGCTGCCCAGCCCGCACGATCTCGATCTTGCCGGGCTCGACATCGATCACAACGCCGTTGACGAACTCCTTTGCCTCGATCACGAGGAATGGCACAAAGAGATCGCTGCCCACAAAGAATTTTTCGATTCGTTAGGCGGCGTGGTGCCGGAAGCGCTGCAAGAACAGCGCGAGCAACTAGCCGCGCGATTTGAAATGTAGCCGTCGCCCTGTGGGCGAAACCGGTTATGACCCCGGGGAAACGCTTCGGATAGCGAATCGGCTATAGAAATTTGCGAATCGGCGCGCAATTGGGAACTGTCTCCAGTGGGTTCGAAGATCGGGAATAAGGAGCGCGTTATCACTCCAGCGTGGAATGATCGCATCGAGATTCGCGGCGCCGGCCAGAACAATCTCAAAGGGATCGACGTCGATCTTCCACTCGGAAAATTGACAGTAGTCACCGGCCCGAGCGGCAGCGGCAAGTCAAGTCTAGCGTTTCAAACGATTTACGCTGAAGGCCAGCGACGCTACGTCGAAACGTTCAGTCCGTATATGCGGCAGTTCCTCGATCGAATGGACAAGCCGCGCGTTGACGATATCCGCGGCATCCCGCCCGCAATCGCCATTGAGCAGTCGAACCCTGTTAAGACCTCCCGATCGACCGTTGGCACAATGACGGAAATCAACGATTACTTGAAACTTCTCTGGCCGCGCATTGCGCAGGCGTTCTGTCCGAGTTGCGGTCGTGAAATTCGACCCGAAACAGCGCAGTCGATTGCGGAGCACGTTCTGCATAACTGCGGCGGCAAAAATGTTCTCATCACATTCTGGGTCGCAGTACCCGCGAAAACGGAGCCGCGGAAGTTTTTCGATTTCCTCCAGCAGCAGGGATACGTGCGCGTTTGGATCGACAACAAAGTCGTGCGCGTAGATGACCCGAATCCAAAAACTAAAAGGCTCGGCGTGCGTGTGCAGGTCGTTCAGGATCGCATCACGATCACCAGGGAAAATCGCACCCGATTAGTCGAAGCAATTGAGACAGCGCTGCGCTTTGGCAAAGGTCAGGTGAATTTCATTCCAATGGAGGCAGGTGTCGCGCCTGCGACACCAAAGAGCGCGGCCGACACGGCCGCCACTACAGTCCTTCCCTTCTCGACCGGTTGGCACTGCGCCTGGTGCGATTTGGACATTCGGCCGCCAACAGTGGGGCTTTTCAGTTTTAATAATCCTCTCGGGGCGTGTCCTGACTGCCGCGGGTTTGGGCGAACGATCGCGATTGATCTGAACAAGGCGATTCCCGATCGCAGCCTCAGCATTAAGCAAGGCGTGGTGCGCGTTTTTCGCGGCGCCGAGTTTGGTGAGTCACAGAAGGATTTGCTCCGCGCCTGCGCACGCGAAGACATCGATATCAACCTGCCCTTCGATGAATTGCCGAAGGCCGATCAGGATTTCGTAATCGAAGGAGAGAGGCGATCAGGCCAATACACCGACGAAGACTACGAGCACGATCGCTGGTATGGAGTGCGCGGCTTTTTTCGCTGGCTGGAAAGCAAGACCTACAAAATGCACGTGCGCGTTTTGCTCAGCCGCTACCGCGCATACGTCACCTGTCCTAAATGCAACGGCGGACGCTACCAGCCGGAAGCGCTGAATTACAAAATTGTAGCGGCGGTCTACCCGTCGCGCCGCAGCGCCGCGGAGGCGGATGACCACCGAGACGGCGCTCACAGAGCGGCGCCACAGTTAACACTTCCCGACTTCCAGGCGCTCTCGATTTCCGACGCTCGTGATCTTCTGCGCACGATCGGAGTTTCGCCTAACGACAAAACCGCGCAGATGCTGCAAGGCGAAATTTGCGAGCGCCTCAACTATCTGTGCGAGGTCGGCGTCGGTTATCTCACGCTCGACCGGTCCACGCGCACGTTGAGTGGCGGTGAAGTGCAGCGCGTAAATCTTACCACGTGCCTCGGCGCGTCGCTGGCAAACACCCTTTTTGTGATGGACGAACCGAGTATTGGATTACACCCGCGCGATGTCGGTCAATTGGTGCGCGTCATGCATAATCTGCGCGACAAGGGCAACACGTTGCTGGTCGTCGAGCATGAGGAACAAATCATTCGTGCAGCGGACAATTTGATCGATCTCGGTCCGGGCCGCGGTGAGCACGGCGGGCAATTAGTTTGGAATGGGCCGCTGGACGAATTCTGCAGCCGCTTCCCTGAGGGAAGCGCGAGCGATACTCCGAGCAGAACCTCAATGATCCGCCGCCCACAGGGCTGCGGCTACAGTCTATCACTCACGCACGATTATCTTACGGGGCATAAGTCCATTCCGCTTCCGAAATCGCGACGAAGGTGGAGTTCTGCAATCAAGATCGTCGGTGCCCGAGAACACAATTTGAAAAATATCGACGTCGAGTTGCCGCTCGGCGTCTTCACGTGTGTAACGGGAGTGTCGGGATCCGGCAAATCCACTCTGATTCACGATGTTCTGCACCGGAATCTGCTGCGCGCGAAGGGACAATCCTCAGATCAGGCACCGGGCGCATGCAAGTCGATTACCGGCACACACCGAATCGACGACGTGGTGATGGTTGATCAATCGCCGCTTGCTCGCACCCCGCGTTCAACGCCGATTCTTTATCTCGGTCTATTTGATCAAGTTCGCGAATTATTCGCCGCGCAACCGGAGGCGATGGCGCAGGGGCTGACCGCAGGCTCCTTTTCATTTAACTCCGGTAACGGACGTTGCGAGCGTTGCTCGGGCACAGGTTACGAAAAGATCGAGATGCAGTTCTTGAGCGATCTTTATGTGCGTTGCGCAGAATGCGAAGGCAAACGTTTCCAATCGCATGTGCTGAAGGTGCGCCTGCACCGCACATCGATTCACGACGTTCTCGAACTCACGATTAGCGAAGCCATCGAATTCTTTGCGCAAACCGGCGAAGATTGCGGCGCGAGAATTTCCGAAGGCCTCAAAGTGCTCGACGAAGTGGGGCTTGGTTACCTGCGGCTGGGTCAGCCGTTGAACACCTTGTCCGGCGGCGAATCGCAGCGCCTGAAGCTGGTGGGACATTTGTCAGATGCTTCCGGTACCCGCAATCTGTTCATCTTCGATGAGCCAACCACGGGACTGCATTTTGACGATGTGGCGCTGCTACTCCAATTGTTCCAGCGCCTCGTGGATCGCGGGCATTCGCTCGTGGTGATCGAGCATAATCTGGAAGTCATTAAGAGTGCCGATTGGATCGTCGATCTCGGTCCCGAAGCCGGTGATGCCGGCGGGGATATCGTCGCACTTGGCACACCGGAAGAGATCGCGTGCGTCGAACGTTCGCACACCGGAAAATTTCTCCGCAACATTTTGGGGAGCGCGGGCATATTGCCCAGACACAGCGTTTATGCGGACGATGACAGGGAGATTGCGTTGCGCACAGCTGAAGAACCGCCCGCCAAAATGCCGGACAGGGCGAGCAAACTGCTCGCGATCAACGATCACAACGGCGCGATTCATGTTCGCGGTGCGCGCGAGCACAATCTCAAAAACATCGATCTGAAAATTCCGCGCGAACAATTAGTGGTCATCACGGGGCTGAGCGGCTCCGGCAAATCGACGGTCGCGTTCGACATCCTGTTTGCCGAAGGACAACGCCGGTTTCTCGACAGCATGTCGCCCTATGCGCGGCAGTTCGTGGAGCAACTGGAAAAACCAGATGTTGATCTGGTCAGCGGATTACCACCAACCGTCGCTATCGAGCAACGTGTGACTCGTGGCGGAGGCAAATCGAGCGTCGCGACAGTTACAGAGGTTTACCATTTCCTCCGCCTCTTGTTCGCAAAAACCGGAACGCAGTTTTGCCCCGACTGCGATTTGCCCGTGGAAAAACAGAGTGCGGCTTCTATTGTGAAACAGGTTGAGACCGCTGCGAAACGCGGTCCCCTGGAGGTGCTCGCGCCTTTGGTGAAAGCGCGCAAAGGTTTTCACACAGACGTGGCGCGCTGGGCGGAGCGTCAAGGATTCGACACGCTTTACGTGGACGGAAAGCTCGTTCCGATCACGCAATTTCGGAAACTGGAGCGTTTCAAAGAACACACCATTGACGTGGTGGTGGGCGTGATCGATCGGCGACGAGTCGCTAGTGCGCGCGAGATTACCAGACGCGCGCTTGAGATTGGCCGAGGGACAGCGCGTCTGCTCGATTCGAAAAATCGCGTTACGGTCGTGAGCACCGAGATGAGTTGCCCGAATTGCGGTCGCGCATTTGAAGAACTCGACCCGCGGTTGTTTTCGTTTAATTCACCGCATGGCATGTGCAAAGAATGCGGAGGGTTCGGCGAAATTTGGGACCACGATTTGCAAACGGGAGAGAGCCGCGATGGCGAATCTGTCTTGGAAAGCGAGTTGGCCGCCGAACGCGAGTCCGAATGGATCGACGAAGGCGAAGCACGCGAATGTCCAAGTTGTCACGGCTCGCGTTTAAACGCGGAGGCGCGTCATGTGCGCGTGCAAGGCTATACAATTGATCAATTCACGGATCTCTCCGCGGGTGAAGCAGCGCGGGCAATCGCGAAGTTAAAATTTAAAGGAAGAGATCAGACGGTAGCCGCCGGTCTCATTCCGGAGATTCAGCAGCGACTGCGTTTCATGGAGACCGTCGGCCTCGGTTATCTCGCACTTGGGCGCTCGGCAAAAACGTTGAGCGGCGGTGAGTCGCAGCGAATCCGTTTGGCTGCGCAACTCGGCTCAAATTTGCGCGGCGTCCTTTACGTTTTGGACGAGCCAACGATTGGTTTGCATCCGCGCGATAATCAGCGCTTGCTCGAAACGCTCACGACATTGCGGAACAAGGGTAACTCATTGCTCGTTGTCGAGCACGACGAAGAAACGATGCGGCGCGCCGATCACATCGTAGATCTCGGGCCGCGCGCGGGAATTCACGGCGGCGAAGTGGTCACGAGTGGAACGTTGAGCGACGTTCAGAAAAATTCAAAATCCGAAACCGCGCGATGTTTGAAATCGCCGCTGTGTCATCCGATTCGAGGATCACGCCGTTCGCTGCGTGATGTCGAGAACTGGATCGAAGTTCATGGCGCGCGCGCGAACAATTTGAAGAACATCGATGTGCGGTTCCCAGTCGGGAGACTTTCGGTGATCACCGGAATCTCTGGCAGCGGCAAATCCACGTTAATGGACGACGTAATTTGGCCAGCGGTACGCGACCAGTTAAACGCAAGAAAGCGCGCGGGCGATGGCGATCTTTTCAAACTGGTGAGCGGCGCGCAGGAGATCGAAGCCGTATACGAAGTCGATCAGTCGCCGATCGGAAAAACCTCCCGCTCGACGCCGGGAACCTACGTAAAAGTGTTCGATGAAATTCGAAACTTGTACGCGCAATTGCCCGTATCACGGATGCGCGGCTACTCAGCGAGCCGATTCTCGTTTAATGCCGAGGGGGGGCGCTGCGAGACGTGCAAGGGCCAGGGCGTGATCAAGCTAGAGATGAACTTTCTGCCCAGCAGTTACGTCTCTTGCGAAGATTGCCACGGCAGGCGCTACAACCCCCAGACGCTGGAGATTCTCTACAATGAGAAATCCATCGGAGACGTCATGGAAATGACCATCGAAGAGGCTGCACAATTCTTTTCAGCTCATCCAAAAATTGCCCGTCCACTCTCGCTATTGGTCGACACCGGTCTTGGGTATCTGAAGCTGGGACAACCGAGTCCCACTCTAAGCGGCGGTGAAGCGCAGCGCCTCAAGCTAGTGACGCAATTGAAACGTGGCGTAAGCCGCGCTGCGAACGAGCGGATCCGAAAAATGCGCAAGCCCGGATCGACATTGTATTTGCTCGAGGAACCAACTATCGGCCTGCACATGGCCGACATTGAATTGCTCCTCAACGTGCTGCATCGCCTCGTTGACGAAGGAAACACCGTCATTGTTATCGAACACAATCTTAGTGTCATCGCCGAGGCCGACTATATCGTGGATCTCGGGCCGGAGGCGGGTGCCGATGGAGGCGAAGTAGTGGCTTTTGGAACACCGGAACAAGTGGCGAAGAGTCGCGTTAGTCGCATCGCGCCATTTTTGCGAAAGGTGCTGAACAACTCGCGTCTGTGTAGCCATCGCCCTGCGGGCGACGCGCACGTTTCGCGCAGCGAAACGACTACAGTTTGATTGCGCAGATTGATAACGTCGCGCACAATCGCGGCGCAAATGCTTGCGTACTATCTGCACAACCTCGATCCGGTCATTTTCCGGATCTACGACAACGTTGGTCCGCGATGGTATGGGCTCGCTTACGTGGCAGCGTTTGTATCCAGCTATTTGCTTTTCCTATGGCTGTCCAAACGCGGATACGCCGATTTACAGCCGCAACGCGTAGGCGATTTCATCACCGGCTGCGCATTATTCGGCGTGATCCTTGGAGGGCGTCTCGGCTACGTTTTGTTCTACAAGCCAGAAATGTTGCGCGAGCCGTTGTCGATCTTGCGCGTTTGGGAGGGAGGGATGTCAAGCCACGGCGGGATGTTGGGACTATTACTGTTCACGCTTTACTACGCAGTTCGCCACAAAATTTCGTGGCTGAACCTCGGCGACAATCTCGTCGTAACGGCGCCGGTGGGATTGTTCTTTGGACGGTGCGCGAATTTTATTAACGGCGAGCTATACGGGCGGATCGCGAGTGTTCCCTGGGCAATGCAATTTCCAAAGGAGCTATTCGATCATCCCCAGGAAACTGAACGCGCAGTCGCAGCTTGCGCACGAATTGATCCGTCGTTGACCACACCGGATGCGATCATTGGCGCGGTGCGCAGTCAGCCGGACGTCGCGAACGCACTGCGCTCAGTTCTCTCGCCCCGACATCCATCGCAGATTTATGAGGCTTTCTTCGAGGGTATCGTGTTGTTTGCGGTTTTGTGGTTTGTGCGGACGCGCTCGCGGCAACCAAACGGCGTTTTGACTGGATTGTTTTTCATTTGTTACGCGATCTTTCGAATCGTGGTTGAAAATTTCCGCGAGCCCGATGCCGAATTGATCGGGCCGTTCACACGCGGCCAATTCTTTTCTTTTTTTCTAATTGTTATCGGCGTCGCGTTCGTCGTTGCGGCGAAGAAGCATCCGACCTTTCCGAGGAAGATTTCAATGAAATCAACGTAGGGACAGCGCGCTGCGCCGTCCGGACGCCGCAGCGCGGCGTCCCTAGCACGAAATGACCGGTGGCATTTCCTCAGAACCGAGTTATTACTAATCCCGGTGACGCGGGAATGCTCGTTCCGGAAATCGTAGCCGCCGGCGGCGGTTTAGTGTTTGCGTTCGATCACTCGACGATCGCAGGGAAAATTGTCCTCACTCTTCTTGCCGTCGCATCGATTTTTAGTTGGTCGATCATGATCACGAAACTGCGCGTGATCCGCTTCGCTCGGAGACAGAACGCGCGGTTCTTGGCTGCTTTTCACAAAGACCGACAACCCCTTCGTCTGTTTGAGAAAAACGCGCGTTTTCCTGGTGCACCCGTTTTCAATGTGTATCGCGCTGGGTGTGAAGAAATGACATTCCATCTGCTCGGCTCAGCAGAAGTTGACGACACGTTTCGCGCCCGACTCGAAATTGCAGACAAGATTTCACCGGCGCAGATGGGCGCGGTGAATGCGGCTATGGAGCGCGCGGTGGGCGAGACAGCCCTTTCACTCGAATCGCAGATGATTCTGCTCGCAACTGCAGTGAGCGGTTCGCCCTTCCTCGGTTTGCTGGGCACCGTCTGGGGCGTGATGGACGCCTTCACGGGAGTCGCGGAGGCAGGTTCGCCGAACCTCGTCGCGATGGCGCCCGGCGTATCAGGCGCATTGATTACGACCGTTACGGCGCTTTGTGTCGCGATTCCGGCAATGTTCGGTTACAACTTTCTAGTTACCAGCATTCGCGGGATCATCGTGGAGATGGATAACTTCGCCGCTGAGCTCGCATCCGAGTTTGAGCACAAATACGTCGATCACGGGTCGCGGGAATCGGTGTTTCGCAGATGAGGGCATCTCTGTTATTGAGCATTGAGCGTTGGGTGTTGAGCGTTGGGCATCTTTCGATCACGCGGCACAACGTCCAACTCCCAACTCCCAACATCCAACGTCCGATGGTGCGCAGATGAGACGCTACTCGCAACGCCAGAATCTCTCCACGCTGAGCGAGATCAATATCACTCCGCTGCTCGATCTCGCCTTTGTCCTGCTGATTATTTTCATGATTACCACGCCGCTGCTGGAAAGCAGCATGAACCTGGTGATCCCATCCAGTGGCACGAAGAATCCGCCTATTAACACGTCGCGTGTACAGACTGTCTCAATCGATCGCACCGATACGATCCGTTTTAACAATCAGATGTTGGACTTGGAAACTTTGACCACGCAGTTGGTGCAGTTGAAACAAGCGAATCCGGATATTGCCATTGTGATTCGACCCGATCGCGAATTGCCCGTGCAAAAGTTGATCGGAGTGATGGATGCATTGCAACGCGCGGAAATCACGAAGGTGGGAATCGCCACCAAAGCAGAATCGAATTAAATGGCGAAAGAGCCGCCTTCCCAGGGGTACGGTACGCCGGGCGGGCGTTTTTGGGGAAACGTCGTCCTGATCGCGCTGGCGCACATCGCGCTTATCGCGGGACTGATTCGCTGGAGTCTGGCAGCGAAGGCCTCATCGAATCCGGAGAGCATCGTGTGGTTAGGTGGCGCGAGAGGTCTCTTGGCAGACGAATCGGAAAAACAGGAACCGCCGTCACTAAAACAGCCACCTACTAAACCTGAATCCAGTCGACCGGAAAAGGATAATGACGCGGACGAAAAGCCCGTCGCAACAACCGCGAAGAGTGAAATCGAATTGCCATCAGCTACTCCGAAACCGACGCCAGCAGCAACACCGGCGAAACCTGGTCCGACTCCTGTATCAAGAGCAAAGCCCACTCCAAAACCAATCCCGAAAGCAACTCCCAGGAAAACTGTGGTAACAAAAGCTTCTCCGAAACCGGCGACAAAACCCAAGCCGAGCCCGGCGAAAGCGAACGCCAAGTCGGAGAAAAAGGACAAAATTGTTCTCGCAAAGAAGGATTCTGCGCCTAACAGCGCAAGCGGGCAAAGCGGGTCAACAGCCAAAGGTGGCAGCGCGGGCGGCGGAAGCAGTGCATCCGAGTTTGGCTGGTACGGCGACATGTTGCATGATCGTTTTTACAGCGCCTGGATCCAACCGACCACGAATGTGCCTCCCGACACAAAGATCTCGACGCTTGTTAGTGTCCGAATCGAAAAGGATGGTCGCGTTTCGAAATTTGAAATCGCCAAACGGTCTGGCAGCGCCACAGTCAACGAATCAGTGGCCGCGGTTGCGAAACAAGTCAGCCAGGTCGATCCGCCGCCGACGGGGCTAATTAAGGGCGATCACTACGACGTAAAAATCAATTTCGAATTAAACACCGAGGAGAACTGAACCCACTTGGAAATCGTCGGCGGGTCTGTTTTGCAGAGCTATGCGGCGAACTTCTCTTCGATGAGGCGATGCAGATGATCACCAATCGCCGAATGATTGAGGCGTTGGATCACTTCATCGAGAAATCCTGTGACGATTAAGCGCTGGGCAACTTTTGTTGGAATGCCTCGGGTTCGCAAATAGAAGAGTTCGTCTTCATTGACCTGGCCGGAGGTCGCGCCGTGAGTGCAACGGACGTTATCGGCCAGGATTTCGAGACCGGGCATTGAGTTCGCTTCTGCGTCGTCGCTCAGGAGGAGGTTGCGGACCTTCTGATACGCGTCGGTGAAATGAGCGTGCGGTTCCACTCGGATGAGGCCGCCAAAAATGGTGCGGGCGCGATCGTCGAGGGCATTTTTGTAAAGCAAGTCGCTGGCCGTGCGCGGCGAGATGTGGTCCTGCAATGTGCGCGCGTCGAATTCCTGCTGGTTTTTCGCCACGGCGACAGCGAGCAGATCGCTGCGACCGCCTTCACCAATGAGACGGCTTAGACTTTCGAATCGCGAATACTTTGCGCCCACGTGTAAATTCAGGCTCATCGCTGAAGCATCGTGATCGACCACCGTTGAGTTCATTTGTAACGCGATCACGTTACTGCCCCACTCCTGCGCACACACGTATGTCACCTTCGCCCCGGGCCCGGCGATGAGATCGTTGACGCCACAGGCGAAACCGGGAGCCGTTCGACTGCACGACCGGAAATGCTCGATTACTGTGACCTTCGCTAACTCGTCGGCCACGAGAAGCAGATGCGGGAACACCGACATATTGTCATGGCGCAGCCAATGGAAGATTTCGATCGGCAATTCGATCTCGAGCCCGCGCGGCACAAACAGGAATGTTCCCGACGAAACAAGTGCTTTGTGTAACGCGGCGAACTTGGCCGAGCCGAGCGTCGCCTCAGTCGACATGAAATATTTCCGAAAGAAATCGGCGTGCTCCACCATGGCATGCTCGAGTGGTTGAAAAATAACGCCGCGTTTTTTCAAGTCTTCAGAAACGACGTCGCGCTCGACTAGTTGATCGTTCGCGAAGATCATCCGCCCCGCGTACTGCTCAAGGCCACGGGAATATTTCAAAATATTTTCGCGATCGTCTTCAGAAAGCGGCGAACTGGTCTTGAACGGCGCTAGATCAAGAAGACCGACATTCGAGAATCGCCAGGCCTGATTTTTTCGCGTCGGTTGTGGCAAGGATTCGAATTGATCCCATGCCGCACGTTGCTGCTCGCGAAACCACTCGGGCAGGTCGCGTAACTCGGCTGGGCCGGAAAGCATTGATCCGGATTTTGAGACTTCATGATTTGTGACTAAAGACATTCGAAAGCAGAACGACGGTCAGAGACCGACGCACAAAAAACTGGGCGGTGTGGCAGTTACCCGACCGAGCCTTCCATTTCTAGCTCGATCAGCCGTTTGAGCTCGACGCTGTATTCCATGGGGAATTGGCGCACGAGATCGTTGACGAAACCGTTCACGCTCAAGCTCATCGCCTGTGCCTCGGTCAAACCTCGCTGTTGCATGTAGAAAATTTGCTCCGCGCTAACCTGGCTAACGCTGGCTTCGTGCTGCACAGCGTTGCCGGTACCGCGCACGGTGATCGCAGGATAAGTGTCCGTGCGCGAGGTGGCATTAATGAGCAACGCGTCGCACTCCGTGTTGTTCTTGCAATTCTTTAGATGCTTCGGCACATGCACCAAACCACGATAGGTGGCGCGTCCTTTGCCGATCGAGATCGATTTCGAGATGATGTTGCTGGTGGTTTCGTCGGCGGCATGAATCATCTTCGCGCCGGTGTCTTGATGCTGGCCATCATTGGCAAGCGCGATCGACAAAACTTCGCCGCGCGCCTTGCGACCCTTCATAATAACGCCGGGATACTTCATGGTGAGGCGGGAGCCGATGTTGCAATCGATCCATTTCACTTCGGCGTTTTCCTGAGCGAGCCCGCGCTTTGTGACGAGGTTGAAAACGTTCGAAGCCCAATTCTGCACCGTGATGTACTGAATCTTAGCGCCCTTCAGCGCCACGAGTTCGACCACCGCGCTGTGTAGTGTTGGCGTATTAAACTTCGGCGCGGTGCAGCCTTCCATATAGGTCACTTCCGACCCTTCATCGGCAATGATGAGTGTGCGCTCGAACTGTCCGAAGTTTTCCGCGTTGATACGGAAGTACGCCTGCAGCGGGTGCTTCACTTTCACCCCGGGTGGGACATAAATGAATGAGCCGCCACTGAACACGGCTGAATTCAGCGCGCTGAACTTGTTGTCGCCGACTGGAATAACTTTGCTAAACCAAGGGCGGAAAATTTCCGGATAATTCTTGAGCCCCTCTCGCGAGCCGACAAAGATCACACCCTGTTCACCGACAGCCTTCTTGATGTTGGAGTAGACTGCCTCGCTGTCGAACTGCGCTTCGACGCCTGCGAGAAATTTTCGTTCCTGCTCGGGAATGCCGAGTCGCTCGAAGGTGCGTTTAATGTCGTCCGGTACTTCTTCCCAGCTGCGCTTCGGTTCGGTGCCCGGGGAGAGATAATAACGGATTTTATCGAAGTCGATGGCCTCGAGTTCCTTGCTTGCCCAGTGCGTCGGGAGCGGTTTCTCCCAGAATGTCTTCAAAGCTCGCAGACGAAAATCGCGCACCCAATCCGGATCCTCCTTCACATCGGCGATGTAATGGATCGTGCGTTCGCTCAAGCCCACGCCCGCGTCGCGCACGTGAGCTTCCGGGTAAGAGAAATCGCCCTTACCGCGATCGATATTGATGGCTGTCGTTTCGGTTTTCATTTGTTGTTACCTCGTAAACACTGGTTCGGCAGCTCCCTCGCGTGTCCAATCGTAACCTCTTTCCTCGAGCTCCAGAGCGAGTTCTTTTCGCCCGCTCCTAACGATTCGCCCTCCTACCATCACATGGACGTAGTCGGGAATGATGTAGTTCAGGAGCCGCTGATAGTGCGTGATTAACAGTATCCCAAGGTTCGGGCCGCGCAAGGAATTGACCCCGTGCGCGACGGTCTTGAGCGCATCAATGTCCAGGCCGCTGTCGGTCTCATCCAGCACGGCGTATTCCGGCTCGAGCACGGCCATTTGCAGAATTTCCGTGCGCTTTTTTTCGCCCCCGGAAAAGCCTTCATTAACCGAGCGTGAAGTAAACGAACGATCCATGCCGAGCAGTTCCATTTTTTCGTAGAGCCTGGCGTAATAATCAGTCGCCTCCAGCTCTTCGCCTTCAGGCAGACGCGCTTGCAACGCTGCCCGGAGAAAATTCGCGATTGTGACACCCGGAATTTCACTCGGATACTGGAAAGCCAGAAACAGGCCGCGCCGGGCTCGTTCATCCGGTTCAAGTTCCAACAGATTTTCACCATCCATGAAAATCTTTCCTGCGATTACGCGATAATCGGGATGTCCGGCCAAAACCTTGGCCAGCGTGCTTTTCCCCGAGCCGTTTGGGCCCATCAATGCGTGCACTTCGCCGCGGGGAACACGCAGGGTGAGGCCGCGCACAATTTCCTGATCACCAACGGCGACGCGTAGATTTTCCACTCTCAATTCGTTCATAAAGCCGGACCCAAACTATACCTCAGTTCTGGCGATTTGCTAACGACCTTGGGGGGTCTGAACTGGCTACCCCGCTTGGATTCGAACCAAGAATAACGCCTCCAAAGGGCGCTGTGTTACCGTTACACCACGGGGTACCAGGATCTGCGGTTTAGATTCGCGAATTTCGCCTCCGGCGCAATTTCCAAAGTGTATTCGGCTAACCTTTGAGACTTTGATGCGGCCGTCGGCAATTTGGAGATCCGGCTCTTCCCAAGCCAAATGCCGAGCAACTAGCCGCCAAAATCAAGGTTGAATCCGTGGCAGCATAGCCGGACGGTATTTGTGCTGTGCCCAACCAAGTCCGTTATGGAGCGCACGACATTCCTGAAAAATTACCAGATCCGTCTTCAATATGACGGCAGCCCGTACGAACCTGATCGCAACGGACCGGCAATCAGCTACGAAGCTATAGATCAGCGAACAGCCGAGCCGGTCTCCGTGACGCTGATCCCGACCGAAAGCATCGATCCCTCTGAACGCGTGGGGTTTGAGGAGCATGTATCGTCGGCTCAGAAGCTGCACCACGCGAATATCGCCAAAGTCCTCGATTTTGGACCGGAAGGCGATGATTACGTTTACGTGTCGGAGCGGCTTGCGGGTGAGACACTTGCATCATGGGTTCGCAACCACGGACCGATGCCAGCTGACGCTGCACTGCGAGTCGGCGAACAGATCGTGAGCGTGTTGTCCTCGGCCGGTTTTCACAAGCTCCCGTATCCCCCCATTCAGCCTTCGGACGTTATACTGGTGCCTGGGCAGACCGCCGAAGGTACCTGGCCGTTGGTGAAAATGACCAACTTCGGCTTGCCGGAGCTAAAGGCTAGATCCGAGGGCCAGCCAATTGAATCAAATCTGCCGGACAATGCCGCCGGTAAGGGCTTGAATGATCAACAATTTGCCCTGGCGACGACGGATATCCGCTCGGAGATCTATTC
>DATFXP010000050.1:0-6840 GCA_035315785.1 Candidatus Udaeobacter sp.
TAAGAATGTTGGGGAGGAGTGCGCGAGTTCGCCGTCTCCGGCGGATTCGGGCATTTACACTGGCCGCGTCTTGAAAGGTGAGAAGCCAGCCGACTTACCGGTCAAGCAGTCAACCACGGGTGAGCTGTGCATCAACCTCAAGACCGCCAAGGCACTCGGTCTCAGTGTGCCTAACACGCTAATCGGTCGAGCGGACGAAGTGATCGAATAGCCGATACAAATATCCGCTTTTGGCCCATAGCGGACATTCGCCGAACGGATCATATGGAACGTGTGGTCGGAGTTCTCGCTCAGACTGGCGTGATGCCCAATCCGATGCTTATTGCCGCTACGGCCGTGGTCGGATTGATCGCTTTCCCGATCCTCGAACCAGACTGGGTGATGATTAGGTAGCGCCATAAATGGCTAAACCGAGCCGCGTGTGTCAGTTCAGATCCGTCAAGTCTTCTGTTTAGAACGTAACCCTGCGATGTTCTCCCGTATAAGGATGACGGCCGACAAGCAGGCCGAATGCCACATTGAGATTGCTAATCCAAGTGTGCGGACTATCCCAGTATTCTCCTTCAATTGGAGTGACCTTGACGATGCAAATGTTGGGATTATCAGACGTCCGCCACCACACTTTGGCACCGATCGACCAGAGCTCGTTAATTTTCACTCGATCGGAGCTAACCTCCGCACTTCCCTGAAGCGATACGTACTTTTGCCGGCCGGGATGTGAAAACGCGAGATGCACCCGCGGTTTCTTCCTGATGTCTTCGATCTTTCGGCGGCGCGCATCCATCAAGAAATAAATAGCGCCTTCCTCTCGCCGCACAACTGCTGCCATGGGCCGCGATCGAACGTCAGGCCCATTCCAATTCGAAAGCATGCAGAACCTAATTGACTCCATCAAAGACCATAGTCGTCCGCTGTCGGGATCTGACATTTCGGTTCTAAAGCTTGTCGCGACTTGCAACATACGCAAACCCATTCGCTGCAAAGCCGAATACGACATCTGTTTGAAACATTGCAGCGAAACCGCAGCTGATCCTCGAGCCAGATTGGGTGTTGGTAAAACAGACCCTATCTAATCGTCGTCATCGTCGTCGTCGTCATCGTTGGCCCGCAATCGACCAGTTTGAGAATCGACTGCGAGTTTGGTTGTCTTTCCGTACTTGTATCCAGTAACACGAAAATATTTTCCATCTTGAGCAATTTGAACGTTTGACCATCCTTCTGTTTGAAGTTTCTCGCGCAACTGGCCTTCTGTGATCGGGCGGTCACCTGCAATTAGCGTGGGAGTCTGCTGACCGTTTGCAATCATTAGACCGGCGCCGACTGTGACTGTCGAGATCCCAATGATTGATAAAAGCAGTTTACGGCTGGAACTTGCTTGCATGGATATCTCCTCATTTTGTCTCGTGCGTTAACGACAAGTGAAACGTTTTGGTTTTAAGGCAGAATTAAATGAGGATGGCTTCGAATAAAATTCCGCACTGGAAGGCGAGCACAGTTATTGCTTCAAGCGTTTCGCTCGTCCCCGGCGTGGGTTTCGCCGGTTAGTCGTTTCAATGCAGTGAAAAGCGTTTTCGTAACGACGTTTGCTGGTACGCGCCCGCGTTCTGCTGCGTATTTTTTGGCTTACCCCACAAAAATACTGCGCGAAAAATTATCCATGGAATGCCAAATGTCAGTCCGGCTCGCTCAGCATTTGCATACGTTTTTGCCGGCGTGCGACTATCACATTCAAGTGCTATTTGTTTTGACTGTATTAGCGCTTGTGAAAATATCGGCGACAGCTCCAGCGACAACAGCAATGCAAGGAGCAAAAGGGACAGATTTAGCCGCGAATGGCTAAAGCCTTGAGCGGTGGTTTGGCTCGAACTTACGACACTAATCCCGTTTGTCAGTGTTTGGACGGAAGACCCAAATTGCTGGGCGTTCAGACGCCGTCTGGCGCACCGCAACAAACAGCCGATCGAGTTCTGGAACAAAAAGTGAAGTTCGAGCGCCAGCAATAGTCGCAATGTGCGCTTTGCGCGTATAGGAGGATTGTCGTGTATCGAAAACGTCTATAGAGCCGTTGCCGCAACTAACGTAGAGTTGGTGCCGTTTTTCGTCGATAAACATATCGTCTGCATCTCGGCACAGGTCGACGTTTGCGCTCAATGTGCCATTCTCCATTGAGAACGCCCCCAACTTGGCGGGCTTTCGAAAGGCAACTAGAACCTGTCGCGCTTGTTGGTCGAGGGCCATCGGAAAATTGCTTCCGTTGCCAGTCGGCCAGGCGGCTACTTGCTTTCCCAGAGTGCGATCGATAACCGCGATCGTTTCGTTAGTCGGATCATTTACAAAAATCCGATTGCTGATTGAATCGATCTGGAAACTTTCTGGATGCGCCTTGAGCTTGATATCTTGAGTTTTTATTTGGCGCATCGGATCGATCGATGCCAATGCGCCCTCAGCATATCCAACTATGACTTGGCCTGTGGCAGCGTCGATCCGCACATTGTCCGCGTCTCCGCCCAAAGGTAGGCGCACAACCTGACGATAATTATCGCCCGCTATGATCGCCACAGTTCCGTCGCCACCGTTAGCGACGAACAGAGTATCTGTTGCCACATGGTAACCAACGCCCTGCGGGCCCTTCAGGCCTGAAATGACTCTTATGACCTTATCGTTACCGAGATCGACAACGCCAACCGTGTCATTTTCGAGCTCCGCGACGAACAAACGATTGCGTTTCAGATCGACTGCCAAGTGATCGATTCGGCCTCGCACCTCGCCGAGCGCAATTTTCTTTTCGAGCCGCAAGGTTGCATTATCGGCCAAAGCGGCAGTGCCGAGGAGGACACCAACAAGCGCTAGTGCGGGGATAGAGGATCTCACCTGTGCCTCCTGTCTATGCAGGTGCTTAGCCTGTACTTTTCGGAGTTACGACCAAGCTGTCGAACGCAGTGATCGAATCAGTCTTAGTCCACAGCCCGACGCGGCCGGCAGTAAATCGTGCATCTCGATGATTGATCAGCGCGCGGCCATTTAGCCAACCGCGAAGGTTGTCGCGTTCGGCAGAAATTTGCAAAGTTTGCCATTCGCCAATCTTCGGTGCCGCAACCGACGCACTAGCTAGCATGTAACGGTGACGGTCGTAGTAGTATAGTCTGAAATTAACTTCGAGCGCGTTGGCTCGAATGACGTAGTAGCGGCCATCGGAAAATCTAAAGACGATACCGCCCGATGCATCTTCATGACCTGATATCGGCTTGAAGCGCACAGAGACCTCGACATCACTGTAGGGTCCCCCGGGAGCCACGATAACGTTGAATTCATTATTGGTTGCACGCTGCACCAGCGCGCGCCCACCGCCGGAAGCTCCGGCGATATCCTCAAGGGTCCATCGTCCCGAGACCATCTCCCAACCTTCGGACATCTCCCAGCCTTCGGGCATCTTATTGAAATCGAAGCGGCGATCGCCTGTAACGGACCAGGCATATCGGTTGCCAGCAATGAGAGAGGCGCCTAGCACTGGCGCGGCAACTATCAACCGCCGCCTCGACCACTTTTTCATTGGTTTCCCTCACCGTTACCCTGATGAGGTTGATGCTGGGTAGGTCAGTTTAAGGTAGTTTTATGTGGTCCAGACCTAGCGGGGTTAATTCGAGGCATCGGCGTCGGCCCCTTACGTTCAAACAAACCTTGGTGTGAGTGGTAAATTTTGGATTTGAGTGAAAGAGAATCGGCCGCTTAAAACTGCCTTAAACTCTGCATGGCGTGAAAAATGGTGGAGCGGAACTAACGGAATAGGCTGCTTCCATGCGCCTTCTCCTCATTGAAGATGAGCCCCGGATTTCTGAACTCGTCAAGACTGCACTCGAGCGAGCCGAGTTTGTGGTCGATACAGTACGTCTCCGCTCGGACGCCCGTGAGGCATTGGCAAATACCGGCTACGACGCTGCGATCCTCGATTTAGGCCTCCCAGACGGGGACGGCCTAAACCTGCTGGCAGAAGTTAGACCAACAAGCAATCGTATCCCCATTCTGATCCTCACTGCTCGGGATTCCGTCGATGATCGGGTCCGTGGTTTGGATTCAGGCGCGGACGACTATCTCGTGAAGCCGTTTGCAATGACTGAACTCATTGCGCGGACGAAGGCCCTGTTGCGTCGGCCTGGCGGCGCGCTCGGAACGACGCTCAAAGCAGGCAAGATCGTCTTCGATACAATTGGTCGTGACGTGAATGTCGGCGGTGTATCCCTTTGTTTGCCTCGCCGGGAATCCGCAATTCTCGAACATCTGATGCGGCGTCAAGGTCGTGTCGTACCGAAGAGCGTCCTTGAGGAAAAGCTCTACGGAATAGACGACGAGTTGGAGTCCAATGCGGTCCCAGTGCACGTACACCATCTCAGACGAAAGTTGCAGGAATCACACGCCGAAGCAGAGATTCATACCATTCGCGGAGTGGGGTATTTGCTTGCTGAAAGCAAAAGGTGATTTGCAGAAGAGTTCATCTTTGCAATTGCGGTTGGCCGTTCGGCTAGCCGTGCTGTACATGATTGGTACAGGTTTAGCGATAGCGATTTTACTTTTTCAGGCCTACAGCACCGCGGGCTCATTAAACGACCGAGAACTCAGCCTTCGAGCCGAAGACTTAGCACGGGCGATTATTAAAGACAGTTCTGGCAAACCACATCTCGATTTGCCTGCGCAGCTCGCGGCTGCATATGCGGCGTCGGCGGACGCAGGAATGTTCGCGATTCGCGATACTACTGGCCAAGTTCTCGTGGCATCTCCAAGCGTTTTTGGTGACGCGGTGTCAAAGTGGCCAGCAGCAACCGATGACGCCAGTTACTTTCGACTTAGCGGCTACGAATCCAAAAACTACAACGGCCTGAGCGTGGAGCTGCCAACGGCAGCTGGCCCAATGTGGATTTCAGTAGCCAGAACAGACGGATCGGCAGCTCTTATTGAATCGCTTTTGCGCGAATTTGCTTTCGATGTGCTGTGGGTAAGTCCGTTGTTTATGATCGCAACGTTGGGAATAAGCGTTTTAGCGATCCGCAACGGACTAAAGCCTGTGCGACAAATTTCCCAGATGGCCTCGTCGATTGGCCCCAATGCGATGTCGGTTCGGCTCCCTGAACAAAATCTACCAACCGAAATTACCCCGCTTGTCGCCTCCGTAAATCAAGCACTCGATCGTGTTGAGAAGGGCTTTGCTGTACAGCGCGAATTTACGGCCAACGCCGCTCACGAACTACGCACGCCGCTCGCGATCATTACGTCCTCACTGGAAACCATGAACGGCAACGTTGAAATCGCCAAATTGAAACTAGATGTCGCGCGAATGAATAGACTTGTCGAGCAACTGCTGCGCGTTGCGCGATTGGACGCGATTGGTCTCGAACTAAATATCGTTGATCTGAATAGGGTTGCGTCGTCCGTCGTTGCGGCGATGGCGCCTCTGGCGATTGCTCAGCAGAAAGAGATTGTGTTTGTCGCAAGCGAGCAGCCGATTGAAATCAAGGCGAACGCTGACGCACTTGAAGATGCCTTGAGGAATCTCATCGAGAACGCGATCGTTCATACACCGATTGGCACAGAAGTTCTCGTGAGGGTCAATCCTGATGGCCGTATCGACGTTGCCGATCGCGGAAAGGGCATCTCGCCCGCCGATCGCGAGAGCATTTTCAAAAGATTCTGGCGCGGTGCTGGTGAAAAGAAAGAAGGCGCAGGTCTCGGCCTCGCGATTGTCAGCGAAATTATGAACGCGCATGGCGGTTTCATACGCGTTTCCGATAATCCCGACGGCGGAGCGCTTTTCTCACTGTGTTTCCAGAGAGTCGTGATGTGAAACAGCATGGATTCTGATCAGCCACTGTTTTTGATCTTGTTTTTTTCCGCAACGTTCGCTGCCGCGCTGGTGGCGGGACTGGCAGGATTCGCATTTGGGTTGGTTGCTGCCGCAGTCTGGCTGCACATCCTAACACCATTGCAGACGGCAACTTTGATCATCGTATTCGGATTGATCGTGCAGGGTTATTCCGTCTGGAAATTGCGTGCGGCAGTGAGTTGGTACCGATTATGGCCATTTCTTTTGGGTGCGGCTATCGGCGTACCGATAGGAGTTGCAATTCTGGAGTGGGCGAATCCTTCCTACATGCGAAAAGCAATTGGCGCAGTGTTGACCCTCTACAGCATCTATGGATTAGCCCGACCGACAATGAAACCAATTAAAGGAGGCGGAGCTATTGCCGATGGGACGGTAGGCCTGTTGAACGGCATTCTTGGCGCAATGACTGGTTTTGCAGGAATTCTTGTGACGATCTGGTGCGGTTTACGCGGCTGGTCGAAAGACCAACAGCGGGCAACTTTTCAGCCAGTAGGTGTCGCGATCTTTGGAATGAGTGCAATTTGGCTCGGCGGAAGCGGGTCAATATCAACAGATACTATCAAACTTTTTTTAATTGGCTTGCCGGTTCTGCTCATCGGAACCTGGTTGGGACTGCGGCTGTATGGTCACCTCAACGAAGCCGGATTTCGCAGGACGGTGTTGTTACTCCTTCTCGTGTCAGGTGTTGCCCTATTCCTCTAAGCAGAGGTCAAACCATGCGCGTAAGACGCCGGTCGCCGAGCGTTTCGTTAGGAGCACTGCTACTTGCAATTGTATCGCTCCCCAGCGAGGCTTTTGCATATCGACCCTTTGACGGCACTGATGCGGCCGTTGCCGAGCCCGGCGAAATGGAAGTTGAACTTCAGCCGGCAGGAGTCAAACGTGCCGATGAACAGAACACCTTGGTCGCGCCGGCTACGGTTCTTAATTTCGGGCTAATCAAAAACTGGGAGCTCGTTCTTGAAACT
>DATFXP010000051.1:0-3934 GCA_035315785.1 Candidatus Udaeobacter sp.
GAAACGCTACCCATACGAGCAATGGAACGCGCGCTACGGCCCGCTCGGTACCGAGCGCGATGTAAAGCTGGATAAGATCGTCGACGAATTATTGACATGGTGCACTCAGCACGATGTCCCAATCTTCGTGCATTGCAGCACGGGAGAGTTTGAAGCGCAAAAAGGTTATGGTGCCTATGAGTCGGATCCCGAGTACTGGGCGCAGGCTCTTGAGAAGCATCCCGACCTTCGCCTCTGTCTCGGACATGCCGGCGGAGGCGATTACTGGTTTGGCGGAACTCAATATCAATCATGGGGAAAGAAGGTGGCGAGCCTTTGCCGCAAATATCCCAAGGTATTCTGCGAAGTGACAACGCACTCCGAGATGACCAAGCCGGACCGGCAGGCATGGTTTGCCGACCGTCTAATCGAGGAGTTCAAAAACGATCCGCCAGTAGAAGGGCCCGAGACCGGCTACAAGTTTAGCCGTAAACTCCTCTACGGCACCGATTGGTATTTCCCGGATGCCGCTGTGCGTTCTCAAGTGCTCGCAAAAACCGAGCAGGTCTTCCTACATCCGAGCCTCAAAGAGCACTACGAAGACTACTTTTGCGGCAACGCCGCACGCTACCTGAACGAAGCCGCCAAACTGCCCCACCTCAATTCCAGTGCCGTCAAGGCCAGGTTGCGGCCGTTCGACAAATACTAGAGCGGGCTCAGTCCGAGGCCTTGTAAGTTATCCCGTTCTCTTTGCACCAGGCACGCCCCGCGGCAACGCCGGCATCCACCGCCTCGGCCGTGCGCTTCTTGCTGAAGTTAAAAAGATAGTGGAGTGGCACCTCCGCCTTTAATTCGCACACCTTGATGTGACGCCCAAACTCGCTCCCTGCTCCGCGAGCGACGGCTTTATTGTTTCGTTCAATGCGCGCAAGCATGTTCTTATAACCGCCGGTGGTCGTCGCCTCGAAGATTCCGAAAAAGGCGCCCACGTAACCGCTCATCCACTGGCCGCGCTGGCTGGTCGTCCAGATAATCCACAATTCGTCCGCACCTCGGCGAATTGCTTCCTCGAGATTGGTGGCGATATTGAAGATCGCATCGATATACACATCGCCCTCGGTGCGAACCGGCGGAAACCAAAGCGACAGCGAGGCCGCCGCGACGAGCAAATCTTCAGTCATTTCCGGCGCGGTCACCGGTCGCAGCAAATGCTTCGAAAAGTTGTAGACATTGAAGGTGGCTTCGCGCTGGCTGGCTTGGATTTTTTCCCAATTCAGCCCCCAGTTGGGGAAAATATGGTGACGATAGGCATCGAGTGTGAAGATCGACTCGGCAAAAAAGAGCAAATAGAGCTGAGACCAGTTGATCGCGACGCCTCGGAGCGGGTTCAGGTTGCGCCAGTTATCGGCGATTTCGCGGCCGCTCATTCCCTGCGCCCACATGGCGAGGTTGAAGCATGCCGCACTCACGCCATCGCCATGATCGAACTCAAATCCCGCCTCATCCAGCCAAACCTGCAATACGCCGGCTTGAAACGCGATCTTGACTCCCCCGCCAGCTAGCATCAGTGATCGTTTCGGCATTGAATGGAGGTGTCTCTCGTGATTCCGCAATTTAGAAAGGCGATACCTATATTTTGGCGTCTTACTGCCAAGGGCGAAACGGCTCGTGACGCAAAGCAGCGACCAAATACAGAAGTCCTCCCAAGCAGACGACGGTGCTGCCAACCTTCATCGAGTAATAGCGCGTGATATCGTGGACCCCACGCGCCGAAACCATTCGCCCGGCAAGATTCAGAGTGGAGAAGACCGGCAGCACCACAATCTGATGCCCACACTCCACGCCGATGCTAAAAGCCACGATGGCAATCGCCACGGAAACGCCCGGCAGCGCGGACATGGCTTCGAGAAGGCCGCTCGCAAATCCCAAACCGTGAAAGAGCCCGAAACCGAACGCGACGAGCAACCGGAACCAGCCGCGCGTCTGTTCTGGCATGAAAATGTTTTGCACGGCGACGACGACGATGCTTGCGGCGATCATCGGTTCGACGATCCACGTCGGTAGTCGAACCAATCCTAGAACACAAAGGGTCAGTGTTACGGTATGGGCGAGAGTGAACGCGGTGACGACTTTTACCAAATCCCAAAGCGAGGCGACGGCCAGGATGAGCGCGCCCATGAATAGCATGTGGTCGTAGCCGGTGAGGATGTGCATCACCCCGTGGCGCAAATAAGCTCTGAAGAGCAGCCGACTATCCAGCGTAGTCACAGGTTGAGCGGCCAACGCATTTTCCCATTGGCAGGCAAATTCGAGTGGTTTCTGTGCGACGAGCAGCAGGCCTTCCTGCGCAGCTCCACCGGCCTGCGAAATGCGCACGACATAGCTGGCCTCCCATCGGTTGCCTGGCGTAAACTCAAATTCATTCAGCACAGTCTGTCGAATGGTGATCATTCCCGGTGACGTTTCTTCCACAGGGAGCGGAAAATGGAGCCTGTAGTTCGTGCTGCCAATTGCGGACTGATCCGCCGGTCGCAAAACGTCGACGAGCGCTCCCTTTAGTGGCTTGCCATCTGCGATGACGAACACGTGCTCCAGCAAATACAGGCCGTGGCTTTTGTACATGCCATTCAAGTCATGCCGGGTTGAACCCTCCCTGAACGCTTCAGCCAGAAAGCACTCTTCATTCGCAGCGCGTATACGGACGTCGATATAGTCGGGATAAACCGTCACCTCCATTGATCCTTGAGCCACCGGATGGGCCGCTGCCTCGCTCGCGACAATAGTCAGCGCGAGGGCCAAAATTGGCGAAAGTTGTCTGCACATAGGTTGAATTCAATAAAAGATGGGGATCATGTCCCAGTTGTAGCACACGGCTGATCGAGCGGCAGCCCCAATGCCATGCACCCCTGCATTTGGGTGAAGCAATGGGCGGCGCACCAGTCCCGCAGGCGCTTTGCGAAATCGCACCGCTCCGGCTTCGGCGCCGTGATCCTGCGCGTCGGCTTCGGAAAGCCCGACATCGAGCAAGGGTTCAGGCGGATCGTTCGCAACTTGGAAAAAGAACCCTGCTGCCAGCGATTTGAAACTGATGTGCCACGCGGTCCGGAAATTTGAGATCCGCATTGTTGGCCAAAAAGTTCCGCTGAATGTCGGGAATCTCGGCTACGTCCTTGGCAATCCTTTCCAGGTCCACTGCGTTGGGACGGAAAGGCACCACTGACTTTCATTAGCTGTATTTTTCAAAATGTTTTCAGATATTCAATGAGTGCCCGCTTGTCGGTATCGGGCAAATCAGTGCCGAAATAATGACCTTTATCCTCGATGAAGTCAGGACACTTATTCGCCGTGAGCAGGCCCGGTATGAGTCGGTTGAACTCGGCTGCGGCTTCGTCGCGTGAAAGGTTCGTCGTTTTAAGCTTGATCAACTTTTGCGCGATTTTGATAAAGACATCGGTGTTTCGGAAGTCCGGATCCAGATTGGCGACCAGGTTAATAGGTGTGCCTTTTGGAATCATCGCGACTTTGATGTACCCGTCACTATCGGCCAGCGCTCGGAGCGCTTGCAGCTGTTGTGGTACAAATTCCTTGCGCAAATGCAGCGAGCAGTCGTTCTGCGTGCGCCAGATCGAATCTTTATTCGGGCGTTTTTCTGGCCACAGTAATTTCTCGACCGCATCGTTAAATGCTTCCATGCGCCCCGCCACAGAGGGATCGCCGGTAAATTTTCCGAGCATGTTGTTATGCAAAAATGGCGCCGAACTCCAGACACTGACCAGGGACGGCGTACGATAATATCCCGGGGCGACATCCTTTTCTTTTGGCTTGAATTTGATCGGATGCGTCTCATCAAACGGGTTGAAAAATTCAAGTTCGTCAACGGGCGATAGTTCCTTGTACGTGAGCGAGGAGAAGTTGTCCCAGATGTGATTGGCTTTTGCGTTTGTCGCGAACGCAC
>DATFXP010000052.1:0-8167 GCA_035315785.1 Candidatus Udaeobacter sp.
CGGGTCTGACGAACCGCTGGTGTTCCAGTTGTCGTGTCAACGGCAGCGCTGGGTAGCTATGTTCGGAAAGGATAAGCGCTGAAAGCATCTAAGCGCCAAGCCTATCCCAAGATGAGATCTCCCTGAAGGGTCGTGGTAGACTACCACGTTGATAGGCTCCGGGTGCAAGCACAGTAATGTGTTCAGCTCAGGAGTACTAATAACCCGTTCGGCTTGATCTTTTACTTTTCTGTTAACCCGTTCCGCGTTCTGCGGAACGGCAAACAGGAGAGATGAAAGATCTCAAACCAAAACGAAGCTCATTAAGTTCCGTGAATCGTTGAAACGTGAATCGTGAATCGGAAAAGCCGATGTAACGATGTAACGAATCTCGAATCACATTCTTCTTCCTGTATGTAGATATCAGCGAATCAGCAGCTCTTTGAAAACCTGAATCGTGCACCGAGAATCGTGAATCGATTGTAGCCACGGCCCTTTGGGCCGTAAACTCGATGTAACGATTCGACGAATCTCGAGTCACACGCCAGAGCAGAGCAACGCAAGCGCTTCTCCGCTCTGGTGATAATAGCGCAGTGGCACCACCCGTTCCCATTCCGAACACGGAAGTGAAACGCTGCAGCCCCGATGGTAGTACGGCGATAGGCCGTGCGAGAGTAGGACGTCGCCAGAACAAAAACCCCGGTGGATCTATCATCGGGGTTTTTGCGTTTTAGAGGCGTCTTCTCGAGCGCGGCGCGGCGGAACGCCGCCTAGCCGTAAGAGAATCGAGCGGTTGGGAACCGCTAGATGGACGGTCAAGCCCGCGAGGGTAGCGGGTGAGCGCACGGGAGTGCGCGAATCAATAGGACATCATTCACCCAGTTGTTTGCGAGTAAGCGCCGAGCCTTGATTTCGCCACCTAACTTCATTACAACGGCGTCATGCCCGACGAAACACCAGCCCCTACAACCCCAGCCATTCCGCAAACAGTCCCTCGCACTCCGGGTGCCGCGATTTGGAGCCTCATTTTGGCTGTTCTTTCTTTTACATGCTTGGCTGTTCACCGCAATTCCAGCGGTAATCTGCGGCCACGTTGCTCGTGCTAAAATCCGCAGGTCTGGCGGCGCACTCGGCGGAAAAGGCATCGCGACTGCCGGGCTGGTTTTAGGCTACATCGCCCATGTACTCGGTCTTATGAGCATTCCGCTGCTTGTCAGTATGATCCAGTCGGATCGCGAGCGATTACAACGGCTTTCCACCGAACGAAAGGAAATCGCGTCCGACGATGGCGAAAAAAAAGTCATCATCCCTGGCACGCGGACAAAACTGCCCGAGCTGAATAAACAGGCATCGCTGCAAGTCGGTAACAAACGCAACGAAGTCTATTTGATGGTGATTACCGACGCGAAAACTGACCTCGACAATTTTACTCTCGAAAAACACCATCAACAGACGCGTGATCGGATGTTACAGAAAATGAAGAGCGCATCAGCTATCGAGCCGATTTCGCTGACCATCGACGGTCATCCAGCCCTGCAGGACGAACTAAGCGGAACCGAAAGCGGCACCAACGTTGTTTTCCTTCACACGACCGTGGACGACGGCGATCATTTTCAACAAATCCTCGCATGGACACTGAAATCGCGGTGGCAAAAACAGAATCAACTGCTGCGCGAGGTGACGGGAAGTTTTCGGAGCGAAAATTAACGTGATTACACCATCAGTCTGCGCGCGCAAGACATTCGATTCACGCTCCTGCTGAAATCACGTTTGGTTCGCCAGGGCGTCAATTGTCTTCCCCTCTTCCGGACTGAGCTGAATTTTTCGCGCCGCCATATTTTCCTCCAGGTGCGCGAGCGATGACGTGCCCGGAATCGGCAGCATTACGGGGGATCGATGCAGCAGCCACGCCAGCCCTAGTTGATAAATAGTTATGCCGTGATCCTTCGCGACCTTTTCCAACGCGGCGCTCGTCATTCCTCTCGTTCCTCCGACCGGCGCCCAGGGCATGAAGCCAATCCGTTCTTTTTCGCAATACGCAAGGGTATCGTCCCATTTTCGATCGGTGATGTTGTAGCGGTTCTGCACGGTCACGATCGGTACAATCTTGCGCGCGCGCTGCACCTGCTCGGGTGATACTTCGGATAGTCCGATGTGGCGAATCTTGCCGGAGCTCTGCATTTCCTTCAAAGCGCCTAACGAATCCTCCATCGGCACTTTGGGATCGACGCGGTGAAGTTGATAAAGATCGATGCGCTCGAGCTTTAGGCGCTTCAAACTTTTATCGACGCATTGTTTGAGATATTCGGGCCGACCATCTGGCACCCATTGGTTAGGGCCAGGCCGGGTATTACCGCCCTTCGTCGCGATAACGAGCCCTTTGGGGTAGGGATAAAGCGCTTCTGCAATAAGTAATTCATCCGTTTCGGGTCCGTATGCATCGGCCGTGTCGATCAAATTCGTCCCAAGTTCGACTGCGCGTTGCAAAACTTTGCGCGCGTTCTCGCGGTCCGGCGGCCAACCCCAGATCCCCTCGCCCGTCAGACGCATCGCCCCAAATCCAAGTCGATTAACTGGCAAATCTCCGCCGATGCTGAAACTGGGATTATCATTGCCGGCTGCAGCCGCAAAGAGCGCCGTTGCCCTGCCCGCCAAAAGCGATGCTCCGCCTGCGAGCGTCGCACGAAGAAACAGGCGGCGGCTCACGCCGCTGCAAACTCGGCCGCTGTTTGCTTCAAAAGCTGAGTTATTCATAAGACGCAACCTACGTTCACATGGAATCTTTTCACGGACCAAGTTTGACGTCATTTTCGACGGGAACATTCGGTCAGCGCCGAATGCAACACGCCAGTGGCCTGCGCTTTCCGGAATTGATCTGTTTGAATCCATGCTGGCTACGCTGTGTTCGCTGGACGAGGGCGGGTAATCCACGCTAATATCTTCGTTATGCTAACGAGTCAGAAAGTTATCGATGCGATTAACGAGCAAATCGGATATGAATTCAGCGCTTCGCTGCAGTACTACGCTATTGCGGCGCATTTCGCAGCGGAGGCGCTGCCACAACTTTCGCAGCATTTCTTCAGACAGGCAGATGAGGAAAAGGACCATGCGCTGCGATTCATCAAATATGTCGTTGACGCTGGCGGGCGTGTGGTGATCCCGGCGATCGATGCGCCAGAATCAAAATTTAAGACAGCGCGGGATGCGGTGAAATTATCGCTCGATCAGGAGATTCACGTGACCAATCAGATCAACGGCTTGGTCGAACTCGCGCGAAAAGCGAATGACTATATCACGATCAATTTTTTGCAGTGGTTTTTGACGGAACAACTGGAGGAAGTCTCGTCAATGGATCATCTGCTCAAGATCCTTGAGCGCGCGGGCAATGATCTTTTGCAGGCAGATGAATACCTAGCTCGAGTCGGTGTGAGACCGATTCCAGAACCGGCAAAGTAATCTCGCATCTGGTTTGTAGGGCGGCCGCTCCGGCTGCCAGCTGCATGATCGGCAAGCGATGCGCTTGCCCTACAACACAGATCCGAAATCCTGGTATCGCAGCTAGACCTTTTGGCAACTTTCAAAGATCATTTTTCGAAACAGGCAGCGGATTACGCGACGTTCCGGCCGCGATACCCGGAAAAATTATTCGACTATCTCGGAACCATTGCGCAGAGTCGGCAGCTCGCATGGGATTGCGGCACGGGGAATGGGCAAGCAGCAGTTGGATTGGCATCGGTGTTCGATCGCGTCATTGCCACCGATGCGAGTGAGAAGCAGATCGCGAACGCGCAGTCACATCAGACAATCGAGTATCGTGTCGCGCCCGCCGAGAACAGCGGCATCGGATCAGAAACGATTGATCTGATCATGGTCGCGCAAGCCTTGCACTGGTTCGACTTGGGCCGCTTTTACGGGGAAGCGCAGCGTGTCTTGAAGCCTGGCGGCGTGCTCGCTGCATCAGCTTACAACCTGTTGCACATCGAAAAGGCAATCGATGAGATTGTGAACCGATATTATCACGAGGTGGTCGGGCCGTTTTGGCCGCCGGAACGCAGGCTCGTAGAGCAATTCGGCAATCTTCCTTTCCCATTTCAAGAGGTCGACCCGCCGAAATTCGAGATGACAGCGCATTGGAATCTCGATCACCTGTTAGGCTACCTCCGAACGTGGTCTTCGACCCAGCGGTTCATCGCTGCGAAGGGCGGCGATCCGGTGGAGCAAATAGCCGAAGCCCTCCGCAGCGCATGGGGTAAGCCCGGGCAAACACGGACCGTCACCTGGCCGATAGTGGTGCGCATTGGGCGTAAACCAAGCAGCACCGGCCAACCAGCCGGCGTCCACAAACGTCGTGCATCGCGCAAAAACGCTTGAATAGAACGGCGTCACAGCGGTCTAATCCGTCACTATGAATATGAAAGCAGCATTTAGCTTGTTAGCAGCAGCAAGTCTCGCTTTTAGCAGCGTGGCTTTCGGCGGGGCGAAAACATACGAGGTCACCGGGCCGGTCTTGGAAGTGAATGATTCTATGATCGTCGTGCAGAAAGGGAAAGACCGTTGGGAGATCAATCGCGACTCGAACACCAAGGTCGCAGGTGACGTCAAAGTTGGCGACAAAGTTCATGTCACCTACACCATGTCCGCGACTAACGTCGAAGTGAAAGCGGGCAAGGGTGGCAAGAAAGATAAGGAAGCCAAGGCAGCGCCGACGCCATAATCTAAGAACGACTCAAATCGCCGGATGCGCTTCGCGTGTCCGGCGATTTTCTGTAGCCAAGTCGATGTGCGACGTGGCCGTGGCTACATTAGCTTCAGCGGTCAGAACCGCTGCTACAATTACCTCCGTCGCCCGCTACCCCCGAGAATTCCCCCAAGCAAACCACGCGCGATTTGCCGGCCGAGCTGGCTGCTCGCAGCGCGCATCGCGCTCTTGGCCACTGAAGTTGCAAACGAATCGTGAACACCGCCGCGAGGTCCGATTGTGGGCTGAAACGCAGCAGTCACAGTTCCCAATGCTTCTGCAAGAACCGAGGATTGCGGTGGTTCAGTTGTCGACTCGGCTCCCGTCACTGGCGGTGCGCCCGCGCCTTGCGTTTTCTCCCCTGTTCTTGCCTGCAATTTTTCGTAGGCCGATTCCCGATCAATCGCCTTTTCGTAGTGACCCGCGAGCACTGACAAATCGATAATTTGCTTTCGTTGATTAGGTGTGATTGCACCGACCTGACTACGTGGCGGAACAATTTTCGCGCGCTCCACGACCTCCGGACTGCCATTTTCATCCAGCATTGAGACAAGCGCTTCGCCGACAGCGAGCTCAGTGAGCACGGTTTCGGTGTTCAATTTGGGGTTTTGACGAAACGTTTGAGCGGCGGCCTTCACCGCCTTCTGATCGCGCGGCGTAAAGGCGCGTAAGGCGTGCTGCACACGGTTGCCGAGTTGGCCAAGAACAACTTCTGGGATGTCGAGCGGATTCTGACTGACGAAATACACACCGACGCCTTTGGAGCGGATCAAGCGCACCATCTGCTCAATTTTCTGTTCAACTGCCGGCTCGATGTCCGTGAACAGCAGATGCGCTTCATCAAAAAAGAAGACCAGTTTCGGTTTTTCTGGATCGCCAATTTCAGGAAGATTTTCGAACAACTCCGACAACATCCAGAGTAGAAAGGTTGCGTAAACTTTTGGCGCCTTTTGCATCAGCTTGTCAGCAGCAAGAATATTGATGACGCCGCGCCCATTTTGCGTCTGGATTAGATCTTCCAGGTTAAGCGCAGGCTCACCGAAAAATTTGTCTGCTCCCTGCGATTCCAGCGCGAGCAGGTTGCGCTGGATCGTTCCGGCACTCGCAGTGGAGATATTTCCATACTGCGTCTTAAATTGGTCTGCATTGTCCGCGACGTATTGCAGCATCGCACGCAGGTCTTTGAGATCGAGAAGGAGCAAACCGTTATCATCGGCGATTTTGAAAACCATGTTGAGCACGCCGGCCTGTGTGTCGTTTAAGTCGAGCAACCGTCCCAGCAGCAACGGACCCATTTCCGAAACCGTCGCGCGCACGGGATGTCCTTGCTCCCCGAATACATCCCAGAACACAACCGGACACGCTCCGCCGGTGAAGTTGTCGATCTTGAGCTCCTTTGCCCGCTCGGCGACTTTCGGATTATTTCCGCCAGGTTGACTGAGTCCGGCGAGGTCGCCTTTGACGTCCGCCATGAAAACCGCCACGCCACGCGCACTTAAATTCTCCGCGAGCGTTTGCAACGTGACCGTTTTTCCGGTCCCCGTGGCGCCGGCAATTAAGCCATGGCGGTTCGCCATTTTTGGCAGCAAGAATATTGGTTCATTCGATTTTGCCACTAGGATGGGCTCGGCCATAATTCCGATTATGATTTTGACCATTCGCTGCACGATGTCCAGCTCAGGTGAACGGCGCGCACAGAGTGATGCGAGCCTTTAACTAGGCGAACGCGTTACTTCAGTACAAGTACGGCTTCGAGAGTGGGAATGCGTTTTTGATCAAGTCAATGCGAGGTTTCGCACTGTTATCGACGATAACCTCCACCACATCGAATCGGAAAAGGATGTCCGGGTTCTCGAGCATGCGCAGCCAGGCGAGCGCGCCGCGTGAAATTCGCTTCTGTTTTGCGCGGTCAACCGCTTCCAATGGCCGGCCGAAGTCTTGGCGCGTCCGCGTTTTCACTTCGACGAACACAAGCGTGTCGTTATCGCGGCAGACAACGTCGATTTCGCCGCCACTACGCCCCCGGAAATTGCGGAACAGAATTTTGTAACCGCTACGCTTGAGAAATCGGCACGCTAATTTCTCGCCGCGCGCGCCGCGCCGGAGATGACCGGACTTGGATGATTTCCCCCAAGGCAAGAAGCGGTTGCGCCACTGGTTCGAAAGATCGGCGATGGATCGGGCAAGGGCCGAATTCATGAAGCTTCAAAAGGTGTAATTCAGTGCCGTAACCTTTGTGCTGGCTGAAGCAATACTGTGGGAATTGCGCGCAAAAGTCACGCATGATTCGGTCGCGCGTGACCTTCGCGATCACGCTTGCCGCCGCGATGCTCAAGCTGATACAATCGCCATCAATAATTGCCGTCTGCGGGAGCGGAAAAGGAATCACCGGTAAACCATCAATCAAAACGTGCTCTGGCGGTTCCAGCAAAGCTTCAATCGCGACACGCATCGCACGGTGACTGGCGCGCAGGATGTTAATCCGGTCGATCTCAACAGAATCGACAATACCGACCGTCCATCTGATTTCGGGATTCGAAATCAGCTCGCAATAGATCTCCTCGCGCAAATCCGCCGCGAGCTGTTTGGAATCGTTCAGACGACGATGCCGGAATTTCTCCGGAAGGATCGCCGCCGCGGCAACAACAGGTCCCGCTAGCGCTCCACGCCCGGCTTCGTCAATTCCCGCAATGCGCGAAACTCCTCTGATATGGAGTTTTTTTTCGTAACGCAACCCGCAACGCCGATACGCCATCAGCAGAAGTTATCCGCAGATTGCACAGATTTTCACAGATTTTTTTTGAGAGCAGTCTTCCCTCTGGAAATCTGCGTAAAAATCTGTGGAGAAAATAATCTCCGCTTTATTCGCGAACTGCAGTCGCTTCTTTCCCTTTGCGGCTGCGGAGATAATTTAGTTTCGCGCGGCGAGCGCGGCCCTGCTGTTCCACTTCCACTTTTGCGACACGGGGCGAGTGCAGTGGAAATACCCGCTCGACACCCTCGCCGTACGAAATGCGACGCACGGTGAAAGTTTCGTTGAGCCCGCGACCCTTTCGGCCGATCACAATCCCAGCAAAGATCTGGATTCGCTCCTTGTCTCCTTCCACGACACGCGTGTGCACACGTACGCTATCGCCGACAGAAAAAGGTTTGGTCTCGCTTTTCTGTTGTTCTTTCTCAATGGTATCGATGACCTCATTCATAAACTCGTCGCCAGCCGCGCGGCTGCGGGCGGACACTCTCATTCGAAGGCACGGGTTTTGCAACCCGAAATCGCTAATCATTTGGGAAGGAGCACGAAGCACCAAGCGAGCAAGACAACATACAAAATCTGTGAAAATCTGCCCGATCTGTGGCTAATTGCCGTTTTCGTTGCGCCCGTAGCTCAACTGGATAGAGCGTTGGCCTCCGGAGCCAAAGGTTGCAGGTTCGATCCCTGTCGGGCGCAGT
>DATFXP010000053.1:0-17833 GCA_035315785.1 Candidatus Udaeobacter sp.
CAACTATCAACTAAATCTTATGGCAGCTAAACAATTACAATTCGATGAAAACGCGCGGCACACGTTGTTGCGCGGTATCGAGAAACTGGCGAAAGCCGTGAAAGCCACACTCGGCCCGAGCGGTCGCAACGTCATTCTCGATAAGAAATTCGGCAGCCCCACGATCACCAAGGACGGTGTGACGGTCGCGAAAGAGATCGAGCTTGAAGATCCGTATGAAAATATGGGTGCACAGCTCGTGCGCGAAGTCGCTTCCAAAACGTCCGACGTCGCGGGCGATGGCACGACCACAGCGACGATCCTCGCGGAATCAATTTACCGCGAAGGTCTGCGCAACGTGACCGCCGGTGCGAACCCGACTTCGTTGCAGCGCGGCATCATGAAAGGTGTCGATGCAATCGTCGAAGAGCTGAAGAAGCTCTCGAAGAAAGTCAGCGATCGCACCGAGATCGCGCAGGTCGCGACCGTTTCGGCCAACTGGGACAAGACGATCGGCGAGATCATCGCCGATGCGATGGACAAAGTCGGCAAGGACGGCACGATCACGGTCGAGGAAGCAAAATCGATCGAGACCACGCTGGAAGTGGTCGAGGGCATGCAGTTCGACAAAGGCTATCTGTCGCCCTACTTCGTGACCAACGCAGAGGCGATGGAAGCAATTCTCGAAAACGCGTACATCCTCATTTACGAGAAAAAAATCTCGAGCCTGAAGGACCTGCTTCCTTTGCTTGAGAAAGTCGCGAAAGCCGGTCGTCCGCTCCTCATCATTGCTGAGGACGTGGAAGGCGAAGCGCTCGCGACTTTGGTCGTGAACAAACTGCGCGGCACGTTGCAGGTGTGCGCGGTCAAAGCTCCGGGCTTCGGCGATCGTCGCAAGGCGATGCTCGAAGACATCGCGGTGCTTACCGGCGGCAGACTGATCAGCGAAGACCTCGGCATCAAGCTTGAAAACATCAAGCTCGAGGACATGGGCAAAGCCAAGCGCGTCACTGTCGACAAGGAAAACACCACGATTGTCGAAGGTTCAGGCAAGAACGCCGACATCCAGGGCCGCGTCGCTCAGATCCGTCGTCAGATCGAAGAGACGACCAGCGATTACGATCGCGAGAAACTGCAGGAGCGCCTGGCGAAACTCGCCGGAGGCGTTGCAGTCATCAACGTCGGCGCTGCGACTGAGACCGAGATGAAAGAGAAGAAGGCTCGCGTCGAAGATGCACTGCACGCCACGCGTGCGGCAGTCGAGGAAGGCATCGTCGCAGGTGGCGGTGTAGCATTACTCCGCGCGCAGAAATCGCTCGATAACGTGAAGAACCTCGAAGGCGACGAGAAAATCGGCGTGCAGATTGTGCGCCGTGCTATCGAGGAACCGACCCGTACACTTGCCGATAATGGAGGCGCAGAAGGCGCGCTCGTTGTCGAGGAAGTCAAGAAACGCAAAGGCAACGAAGGTTACGACGTTGCCACCGGCGAATATACCGACCTGGTGAAAGCCGGCATCGTCGATCCGACGAAGGTCACGCGCAGCGCGCTGCAAAACGCAGCATCCATCGCGGGCCTGTTGCTCACCACCGAAGCATTGGTCACCGAGATTCCTGAAAAGGAAAAAACTCCTCCAATGCCTCCGGGCGGCATGGGCGGCATGGATTACTAAGCCGAACAACAGTATGAATTCGAACAGCCGGACTCGAAAGGGTCCGGCTGTTTTGCTTAACAAACAGGATAAAAAGTGAAAGAATGAACCATGCCTAAATCAACAGACCATCCGAAATCCCCCATTGATGCTGTCTAACAAGTATACTCAGCACTTGAGCCATTCGATGACCAAGCAAGGAGGCGTATTGTTGAGTCGGCCGCATCCCTCCTCGGGATGCGACTAGGCGCGATCACCGCTGAGATTCCGAGGAAGTAGCGCCACCTGTTCATTCGGCTTTAGAACCGTTAGCAGAATCGTCCTCGGCGCGTCCAGTGTCACCGGTAGAGCTCATCCAACAGAAGCAGCCCACGACAAATGCGCAAAAAATCGCACTGTTCGCTTACTACAGAGAGAAAGTGGAGGGGCTCGCGCGATTTTCGCGTGGCGACCTCGAAAGCTACTTTGCCAAAGCCAAACAGCCTCCACCTGGTAACTATGGCAGAGACTTCCAACAAGCAGTTAGCCTTGGCTGGATTTACGAAGACGGAGCCGACTCGTACTTAACGACCAAAGGGCTTGAAGCGGTCGAAGCTGGATTTGCTGGTAAAGCACAACCTAGAGGAGCAGCGATTAAGAAGCGGGCGGCGAAGAAAAAGACAGGTCCCAAGAGCAAAGCCCGTGCGAGCAAACGGCCATGATCGATGACCAGCTCGTCCTCCGTGTCGAGCGGCTTCGCGATGGAGTCGAATCCTTACAAGAGGAAATTCGATCGCGATACAGCAAACCAAAAAGCCAAGTAGTCTCTACAGACGTCCGTGATGACGCCGCAAAAATTGCGGAGCGGTGGCTCGTCGAAATCGGATCACGTACCGATGTTCGCGCAGTTTTAGGCGACGAACTGGTTGCTGATTTGACGGTCGAATTCCAGCGACTTATACGCTTTTCGGAAGCGTCCACTATCCGCTGCCGTTACGACGCGACGCTAAGATCTATTCTCCGTGATTTCAGAAATCGGGTTGTAATACCGTTGAAACAAAATCGCGGTACCGGCCTGCGGCACGACGAGAGTCGCGTAGTAACTACTCTGCATGAAGCGACAACTGCTTTCGTTGGACAGTCGTTTGCGACTGTAGACGACAAAATCAATCACGTTATAAGGAGATTCCTGGAAACAATGGATATAAGGGTTGTTACTGGTGAGAAACCTGCTGCCGATTCTGTTTCGGCCAAGGTTCGAAGGCGTATCGAAGGCGCGCAGTTGCTTGTGGGAGTTTTTACCCGGCGCGACCGGATAGCTGGTCGTCAAGAGTGGTCGACAAGTACATGGATCGTAGATGAGAAAGCTTACGCCCTAGCAAGAGACAAGAAGCTCGTTTTGATCAAAGAAGAAGGCGTTCAGAGCATTGGCGGTCTCCAAGGAGATTACGAATACATCGAGTTTCATCGCGATAAGCTGGAGAACCTCGTGCTCGCACTACTTGAAACATTCAAGGAGCGTTGAACCGCGGCAACAAGTTCGGCATGCGAGTGGAGGGGGACGTGAAAAGGCTGAAGGGATCAGATCTCAACCGAAAGTCTTGACCACTCTTATAACACGTATTCGAGTAATCAGGAACCCGCCAATCATCACTATGAAACGAATTACTTCGGTTGCCCTAGCGTTCACGGCTCTGTTCGGATTGGCGGTGTCGGGCTGCGACAAAAAGACGTCAGAGGACCTCAAACAAAAGGCGGAGGAAACGACGCAAACTGTAGAACGCAAAGCGAAAGAGGCAAAGGAAGCTGCCGACAAACAGATTGAAAAAGCGAAGCCGAAGCTCAAGGAGTTTGGCGAAAAAGCGAAGGACGCGACCCAGGACGCCATGGAAAAAACAAAGGAGACCGCCAATTCTGTTGCCGAAAAGATGAAGGACGCTACCAACACTTCGCCTCAGCCACTGAGTCCAACGCCTGCGCCATAGCGAAAATAAATTAGGAAAGCAGGAACGCAGGAAGCTGTTTCATTTTTCCTGGTTTCCTGATTCATTCCTACCTCTAGGCATGCGGCTCAAAAGTGACGAGTGACTGGTGATCGGTCATCGGTTACATTTCCGGAAGATGAGCCTTGCTGAAATCAAGACTGCCATCGAAAAGCTCTCGTTTGAGCAACGCGCCGAGCTCGCGGCATGGTTACACGGTTGGAACGACGATGACTGGGACGAGCAGATGAAGCGCGATATCGCGAGCGGCAAGCTGGATGACGTTCTGCGCGAAGTGGAGGACGACATTAAAGCCGGACGCGTTCGCGAAATGCCGTGACATCGAGAACGCATCGGCGTTTCTGGAACGAGTTCAACCGGCTGCCCGCTCACGTGCAATGTCTCGCACGAGAAAAGTTTCAACTTTGGTTGCGTGATCCGTTTCATCCTTCAATGCAGTTCAAGCCGATTGCCGGAAACGTTTGGTCAGTGCGAGTTGGCGATCACTATCGCGCTATTGCTCAAAAGCACGGCGATCTTATCGTCTGGTTTTGGATCGGCACCCACGAAGACTATAACAAGTTCGTGAGACAACTGCGATAACTGTCGTGCTTTTCCTCGGTTCCTGAGTTCTTTGATTAGTTTTTCTTCGTGGCCTTGGTGGTGAAAGATTCTTCAATGCGCCGAACATTATTTCTTGTCGTTCTTTGCGTTTTCCTAATGTCGAGCAGAGGCGCGCGGGCGGCGGACGACATAAATGCTGTCGCCGAGCGCTACGCGCATCTCGTACTGGCGCTCGGACAGCATGATCTCGACTACGTCGATGCGTTTTACGGACCGGCCGGGTGGAAGACGCAAGCGGAGAAGGAAAAGAAATCGCTGGATGCGATCGGTGCCGACGCGGCTGAGCTGATCGCGACCCTGGCGAAGATGCCAGACCCAGCGACGTCAGGCGATGAGATGCTCAAACTGCGTCGGGAATATTTGCAGAAACAAATTTCCGCGCTGGCGGCGCGGGTTCGGATGTTGAAGGGTGAAAAGTTAAAGTTCGACGACGAGTCGCGCGCGCTTTACGACGCGGTTGCGCCAACCTTTGATGATTCGCATTTTGATCAGATCATCAGCCAGCTCGAAGCGAAGATTCCGGGCAAGGGTCCGCTATGGGAGCGCTACGAGAAATGGCGGAAGCCGTTTGTGATTCCCAAGGAAAAACTCGATACCGTGTTTCAACTTGCGATCAAGGAATGTCGCACTCGTACGCAGGCGCACGTTGCGCTTCCGCCTAACGAGAGTTTCACCGTCGAATACGTGACCAATAAGCCGTGGGGCGGTTACAACTGGTACAAAGGCAATTTTCATAGCGTAATTCAGGTGAATACTGATCTGCCGATCTACATCGATCGCGCGGACGATCTCGCGGCGCACGAGGGTTATCCCGGCCATCACGTTTACAATTCGTTGCTGGAAAAGAACCTGGTCCGCGATCGCGGCTGGAATGAGTTTTCGATTTACGCGCTCTTCTCACCGCAATCGCTCGTCGCGGAAGGGACGGCGAATTTCGGCCGGGAGGTTGCGTTCCCGACTACAGCCGATCGGATGAAATTCGAAAAGGAAGTTCTGTTCCCTGCGGCGGGCATCGATTCGACGCGCACGGATGAATATTACGCAGTGCAGGATTTGCTGAAGCAACTCGACTATGCGGCAAACGAGGCCGCGCGAAGATTGATCAACGGTGAAATCGACGAGAGCGCCGCAGCGCAATGGTTGCAAAAATACGCGGTGATGGATCCAGCGCGGGCTCAGCAACGGGTGAAATTCATTAAGCGTTACCGAAGTTACGTGATCAATTACAATCTCGGCGAAGACATGGTGCGCCGTTACATCGAGAAACGAAGCGGTGCTGATCCTGAGAAACGCTGGAGCGAATTCGCCAAACTGCTGTCCTCGCCACGATTACCCAGCGGATTGCAGTGATATCTATGGAATCGAGGAAAGGGATTTCCGAGATGGAAGGTAAAGCTACGAGGGTAGCAGCGAAGGAGCGAGGGTAGCGACTGAGTTTCAAAGCAAGAAACCAGGAATCTTGTAACCTTTAAAGATATTTTCCTGAGTTCCTGTGTTCCTGAAAGATATTTTTTCATGCATACAGCGAAGATTCCGATTTTGGGCGAATTGACGCCCGGCAGAGCACAGCGGCACCTGATCAAATTGCCCGGCGTAGCGTTGGCGAAGGATGAGCCGCGGCCGGTAATTTCCGTCGCGGGCGCGAAGCCGGGGCCGGTATTATTCGTCAACGCAGGCGTCCACGGTGGCGAGTATCCTGCGGCCGAAGCGGTGATCCGATTGGGTAAAACGCTCGATCCAAAGAAGATCTTAGGCGCGGTGATTTTGATGCCGGTATTGAATCTGCCGGCGTTTCGGACGCGGACGCCGTTTGTTTGTCCGATCGACAACGTGAATCCGAACCGCGTGTTCCCCGGCGATCCGCGTGGCAGTTATTCGGAGCAAATGACGCATGCGCTGATCAACGAATTCGTCATCCACGCTGACGCATACATCGACCTTCACGGCGGCGATATTCCGGAAGCGCTCGTGCCGTTTGTGATCTGCAGCAGCGAGGCCGGACTGGCGGATTCCAAAGCTCGCGATGTAGCCGCACGCGCAAAACAAATTGCGATGGCGTTCGGTTTGCCGTACGTGCTTACGGTCAGCAAATCGATTCAGCCAGCTAAAGGTTCGTCTAGTTACGCCGCGGCCGCGGAGAAAGGAATTCCATCGATTCTAGCTGAAGCTGGAGGAGTTGGACAAATGCAGGAAGAAGCCGTCGCGCTTCTCTCTCGTGGAGTCATCAATGTGATGTGGCACTTAGGGATGATCGCAGGCGACACGCCTGCCACTACAGGGAGTGACGAAAGAAATCCGAAAGCAAAGAAAACGGCCCGCAGCGCCGTGGCTACAGTAAGAGCGTCTGCGGCCGACACGGCCGCCTCTACAGTTTTGACAAAGTTTGAGTGGCTTTACACGAAAAGCGCCGGCATGTGGTATCCGAAAGTGTCACCGGGAGATGTGGTAAACAAAGGCGAACACATCGGCACGGTGGGAGATTTGTTCGGCGACACGTTGGAATACGTTAATTCGCCAGTAAACGGCGTTGTGTTGTTTTTGACCATCAATCCATCCGTTCTCGAGAATGGATTACTGATGGGAATCGGGGTGAAGTAACTAATCAGGAAGCCAGGAATCGAGGAAAGGGACTTCCGAGATAGAAGGTAAAGCTGCGAGGTAGCAGCGAGCGACAGCGGGAGCCGAGCGAGTTTCAAATCAGGAATTAGTTTCTTAGTTCCAGAAGTTTTGTTCCTGCGTTCCTGTGTTCCTCAGAGATATTCATGGCTTCCTGATTAATTAATAACCGAGCGCTTTTTTCCGGTCGTTCGCGGTGGGGAGAGCATCTTTGCGGACTGTGATCGCTGGCGCCCCGGAGTCTTTGATCTGATTCGCCTCGACAGAGTTGAACTCGATGTCTTTTGTGTATTCCGCAGGAACGTCCGCGTCGGCATAAATGGCGTGGACGGGGCAAACCTCCACGCAGGCCATGCAATCGATGCAGTCATCGGGATGAATCACGACCTGCGTATCCATCTCGTAGAAGCATGCGACAGGACACACCTCTACGCAGTCGGTGAATTTGCATCCGTTACATTTGTCGGTAACAACGTGGGCCATAGCGTTTCAGGTATTTAATTCAGGGTTGCGTGAAAAACTCTGTTACGAGTAATGAGCGATGATCGCGAGTCAAATTTCTCGTAAGGTTTCGATAAACTGTAGCCACGGCCCTGTGGCCGTTCGCAAATGCAAAATGATATCCGATTCGGGGCGGGTGACTACATGCTAACGGAATCGATACCTCGCTAACCTAAGTCGGCGGCAAATGCTCGCGGCCGGTACGAAACAAAATCGCCACGGAGAACGTGACGACGGTGCCGAAGAAAATCCACCAGGGGAATTCCATCACCGGCAGCCAGCCCGGCTGCGTGTAAAATTTACCTCCGAATACGCCGGCGAGCTTGTTTGGCAGACCGCTTAAAATCGCGACGACGATGAAGCCAACGATCATTGCGATGATGTTTCCGAAATCATTTCCGCGCCGTTTCGTGAACATGCCGCACAGGAAAACGCCGAGCAGCGATCCATACGTGTAGCCGAAGATCCCGAGCACGATTGGAATGATTCGCACCTCCGGATGCGCGATGACGAGGTAAGACGTCGTCGATGCGACGATAATCATCAGAATCGAGAACCACACTGTGGCCCACCGCACCGCGCGCAGGCTCTGTTGGGCTGTCGATTGCGGGTTGATATAGGGCTCGTACCAATCGCGAGTGAAACTTGTGGCCAGCGCATTGATCGCGGTGCTTAGCGAGCCCATCGCAGTCGCGAATATTCCTGCAAGTAACAATCCACGAATACCTACCGGCATTTCATAAAGAATGAAATGACAGAAAATTTCGTTCGGCGTTTTGGGTAACGCAGGATCCTGATGCGTCTGGTAAAAAACCCAAAGTAGCAAACCTATACTAAGAAAGGTAAAGGCGATCGGAATGTCGGCCAGACCGGACAAAATGACCGAGCGCCGGCTACGTCGAACGTCGGGCGCGGTCAGCATCCGTTGCACCATGTCCTGGTCGGTGCCGTGTGTCGCCATCGTGATGAATGTCGATCCGATTAGCCCGGCGAAGATAGTGTACTCCAATTCGAACATGCCCTTCCATTTTTCCCAACCGCTCTTTGCTGGATTGAGGCCAGTCGTAATGAAATCGGATAGATGAAATCCACCGTGGAGTTCTGCAATCTTGTGCCATCCACCCGGGATTGCGAAATAGAGAAGTCCGAGCGCCGTCAGCGCACTTCCTATCATGATTGACGCTTGAATGAAATCCGTCCAGACGACTGCTTTGATTCCGCCGAGCGTTGTGTAAATCGCAGTCAGCATCACGATGGCGATGGTCGAGCCGATATAAATGAAAAGCGTTTCTGTTTGGCCCGGCCGAACACCGCGAATCATTTCGTAGATCAGCACAAAGGCGATCGCGGCAGCGTAAAGTCGTGCGCCAGACGCGAGAACGCGCGTGAACAAAAATATCCCGGAGGCCGCGTTCTTCGTCGGTACGCCAAACCGCATGGTGAGATATTCGTAGATCGAATAGACTTTGTAGTCGTAGTAGGGCTTGATGAAAATGTAGCTGACGAGAATGCGCGCCAGGATGGTGCCAATGGCAAGTTGAAGGTAAGTGTAATTTCTGAACGTGAAACCTTCGCCCGGCGTACCGAAAAATGTGCTGGCGGTAGTCTCCGCAGCAATGATCGAAGCGAGCACCGCCCACCAGGGAATTGCGCGACCGCCCAGTGCGAAGTCTTTGAGGGTTTGTTCCTTCCGGCCCATATAAAGGCCGATGGAAATGATGAGGACGAAGTAGAGGAGCAGAACTGCGGTATCGATGACGAGCCGACCATCCATGTCGGCGGTCATTTAGCCACGGATTGCCACGGAGTCATACAGATAAAATCCGCGTTTCATCTGTGTTAATTTGTGGCGGAAGATGAAATTCACGAAAATTCACGCGCCTGATTTCGATCTCGAGAAGACGCTTGATTCCGGACAGGTGTTTCATTGGCAAAAGGTCGGCGACGGACTTGTGGGAGCGATTGGAGATTTGCCGGTGTACTTGAAGCAGCAAGGCAATTTTTTGGAAGTCCGTTGCCATGCGACGCCGATCAAGTCGTGGCGGCCACCGTTACTCGGAATCATCGCGCGTTATTTCGCGTTGGATCACCCGCTCGCGGAGATTTGCGATTCATTTCCGAAGGACCCGCTGATGAACGAGGCCCGCGGTTTTTGTCGCGGATTGCGGATCATTCGGCAACCGAAATGGGAATGTCTCGCCACATTCATTTGCTCGTCGATGAAACAGGTGGCGCACATTCGCCAGATTTCGCTGGCGCTACGGAAACGATTCGGCGAGCAACGAAAGATTGGCGATCAGATCGTGTACTCATTTCCTTCTGCCCACCGACTTGCGCAAGCCTCGGAGAAGGAGTTACGCGACTGTAAACTCGGCTACCGCGCCAAGAATCTGCGCGCGACGGCGCGGCTTGTCAGCTGCGGCCACGCGAATCTCGAAGCGTGGTCCGCGTTATCCGATGTCGAGCTCCGAAAACAATTGTGCGCGGTACCAGGAGTCGGGCCGAAGATTGCCAATTGCGTGATGCTTTTTGCGTATGAGCGGCTGCGAGCATTCCCGATCGATGTCTGGATCGAGCGTGTGTTGAAACAGCATTATTTCTCGCGTCGAAAGAAAATGACCGCGCAGCGGCTGCGCGAGTTCTCGGAGACGTACTTCGGACAACACGGCGGGTACGCGCAGCAGTATTTGTTTCATCACGCCCGGATGGCGCAGGGCCAGCGGAATCCAAAGCGCCGGAGCACCGGCGCACTCCAAAACGCAAGCGCGAATTGAGCGTAGAGTTGCGGCCACGTTTTGGACTGCGGTGCTGCTGCGCCGCTTTTTTCCGCTTTGAACAACCAGCTGGCAACCCGGATCTAACCGGAAACGGCCATTTGAGCCTAAGTTGTCAGCGCCTGTGGCCTGAGATACTGTTCCAGCCTTAAAAGAGCTTCCAAGCCCGAATGCTTTTTCACCAAGCGATCATTGCTCCATGACGACAGCTGACACTGTTTTCGCCCAGCCCGACAGGCTGCGGGATTACGAACAGGACGCGCGAACGGTTTTCTGGGCGCTGCTTGTCGCGATTCTGATTCATTTGATCGTGGCGTTTTTGCTGGCTGCGTTCAGCGGCTTTTTTTCGCCCAGCCTCCCTGCGCCGGAGAAACCGGTTGAACTGACGTTCATGGATTTGTCGCCGGCATCAGCGTCGAAGAATTCCGCGTTCATTGAAACGGAAGATAAAAAAGCACCGGAGCCGAAAGATAAGACGTTCGAGTCCAACGCCAATTCAATTGGAGCCAGCGAGCTTGCCGCTGCCGGCCAGATGCCGTTGCCATCTCAGACGGGAAAGGATCGCCCGTTGATGGATTTTGAAACAAATCCGCATTCTCTCGACAGCAAGGGCGCGCAGGCACAGCAAAAACCCGCATCGCAACAGAAAGCTGCGCAGCCTGCCGCGCAACCCGAACCCATCACTGCTGCGGAGCAATTTGCGTTGCTCACTCAAAAGTCGGCGGCTGCACTCGATGCCGCCGCTGCATCGTCGCAGGCACAGTCCATGTATCGCCGGCAAAAGGAGCGGACTCAGATCGCCGGAAACATTACTAACCGTGGGATTTCCTCCGTGAATGCTTTAGGCACGCCGCTGGGGCGTTATCAGAAGATCGTCGCCGATTCAATCGGCTCACGGTGGTATACGTTCGTGGATCAGAAGCGCGACTTGATTAACATCGGAACCCTGCGCATGGACTTTGTTGTTGATCGAAGCGGACGAGTGAAGAACCTCAAAGTCACCGAAAATAGTTCGAACGCGGCGTTTGCGAGCGTTTGCGTTCAATCAGTGCTCGAAGCGCACCTTCCGCCGATTCCCGAGGACGTGGCGAAATCCTTGCCGTCCGACGGATTGGAGGTAGAAGGACTCGGGTTCATTATCTTTCCTAACGGATGATCATCGCGTGGGTCATTGCCGAAACGGCGGGAATCGTGGATGTCGTGCTCGGATTTTTCTCGAGAGGCGGTCTTTTCATGTGGCCGCTGCTGGCCTGCTCGATTGTGTCAGTCACGATCATGATTTTGCGTGGGATCGCGTTGCGCCGGAAAATTGTCATGCCGGCTGCGATCGAAGCGGAAATAGAACGCATGGCGCCGGGCGAAAATCCGGAACGGTTGTCACGCCTCGTTTATCATGATCCGTCGTCGCTGGCGCGAATCACGCGCGTTGCGCTGCAACATGTGCGTGGGCCACGTTCGGAAAATGTTGAAGTGGTTCAGACACGCGCGCGTCACGAAATGGTGCGACTGGAGCGAGGGCTTATCATTCTCGAAGTGATTGTCGGCATTGCGCCGCTGCTCGGGTTGATCGGTGCGGTTTCCGGTTTGGTGCACGTTTTTTCGAACTTGGGCTTAAGCTCCGGCGCGTCGGATACGCGGCAGATCGCGCTCGGGATTGCTGAAGCATTGAACGCAACAGTCTTCGGCCTTTCCATAGCGGTGCCGACACTGGTCGGGTTCACCTATTTTTCCCGAAAAGTGGAAGTGATGTCGGTCGAAATGGAAACGCTCGTCGTTGAGTTGATCAACAAGTGCTATTACGGCCGCGCTGCTCGCGAACACAAGCCAGCGCAGTTTCCGACCTCCGTCGCGTGAAACGCGCGACGTAATCCGATCGCATGAATTTTTCAGTACGAAAACGACGGGCGCCCGTTATCATCATCGTTTCGCTCGTCGATATTCTCATCATCCTGCTGATCTTTTTTGTGGTCTCCACAACGTTTAAGAAAGATCAGCCTGAGGTGAAGATCAATCTGCCGGAGTCGAAGACCGCTCAGAAACAGCCGTCTGAACTCGATCACGCGATTGTGAGCATCAGTGAAAATGACGAGATCAAGCTGGATGGTCGAGCTATAAACGTCGACGAACTGGAAGTTGCAGTGCGCGGTTTGCCTGAAGAGCGCAAGTCCACGCTCGCGCTGCAAGCGGACAAGAAAGCGTCATTCGGCACGATCATTAAGGTGATGGATGCGTTGAAGCTGGCAGGCGTCAAGAATTTGCCAGCGTTCACGAAGGAAGAAGGGCCATGATCCTGGAGATTTTGCAATATGGCGACCCGATCCTGCGGGCCAAAGGTGAATGGATCGAAAAGATCGATGAACGAATCCGGGAGCTGGCGCGGAACATGATTGAGACGATGCAGGACGCGCACGGTGTCGGACTGGCAGCGCAGCAGGTCGGTCAACCGTTGCAGCTCACCGTGCTCGATGTTTCGGCAGTCGAAGACCGGCCCAGCACGCTGAAGCTTAGTGGCAAGGACGTCGATCCGAAGACCGCGATGCCGATTGTCCTGATCAATCCGGAAATCGAACTGCGCGGCGAAACGGAAGTTGGAGTGGAAGGTTGCTTAAGCTTTCCCGAGATCACCGGCGAGATTGAACGGGCGCATTCGGTGCTCGTGCGTGCGCAGACTTTGGAAGGAGAAATGTTTCAAATCGAGGCGAGCGGTCTTCTCGCTCGAGCGATCCAACATGAACACGATCATCTCCATGGAATTTTGTTCATCGATCGCATGAGCTCCGCGGCAAAAGCAGCGTTGTCGAGTCGATTGAAACGGTTGCAGAAGGAAACGAAACGCGGCACACGGCATCGCAAAGAAGTCGTGAGCGAAACAACGCTGTAACGCTTCGCGAACCCGCAGAAAACGCTGTAGCCACCGGCCCATGGCCGGTTCACCTCTCGTCCTAGTTTTACAAAGCAAACGGCCCGCAGGCCCGTGGCTACAGATTGCCACTCGAGGCGCCTGCCCTGCAAATTTCCCTCCGGATTATTTCGTGAGAAATCCAGTCAACGGACTCGTCGATGACGCTGCGTTGAGTTTATCTGCTAACCCGATCTCGCGCGCTTCGCGTCCAGCTTCGATGGCTTTCTTGAATGCTTTTGCCATGCGAATCGGATCGGACGCGATTGCGATCGCCGTGTTCACGAGGACTGCGTCAGCACCCATTTCCATCGCTTCAGCGGCGTGACTCGGCGCACCAAGCCCCGCATCGACCACAACGGGAACGATTGCCTGTTCAATGATGATCTCGATTTGCGCGCGCGTCTCGATCCCGCGGTTGCTCCCGATCGGCGACCCGAGCGGCATCACCGTGGCCGCGCCGATGTCCTGCAATCGTTTCGCGAGCACGGGATCGGCGTTGATATACGGAAGAACGGTAAATCCTTCCTTCACCAGAATTTCCGCTGCGGCGAGTGTCTCCACAGGATCGGGCAGCAGATAGCGCGGGTCTGGATGAATCTCGAGCTTGATCCACGTCGGCAGACTGGCGCTCGCCGCCAGGCGCGCGAGGCGCACGGCTTCCCCGGCGTTTCGGGCGCCACTGGTGTTCGGCAAGAGTAGAAAACGTTTGGGATCGATAAAATCGAGAATGTTCGCAAACGGATCGTGTTTGCCTGAGAGATCGGCGCGACGGAGAGCGACCGTGACCAACTCAGTACCGCTGGCGATGAGTGCGTCGCGCATCAACTCATTCGACGCGAATTTCCCAGTCCCAACCAGCAGACGTGATGCGAACTCGCGATCAGCGATCTTCAGTTTCAAAGGCTTGTCAGCCACGGGAAAAGAATAATCGAATTCACAGACACGCGCGAATGTTGTCCGCAGGAAAAGCGACCCGAACAGAATTTTTCACTTGTACAAAAATCGCGATAACGCAACATTCATTCGCAGTGACCAAACTTGATCTTCGCAGGCAGGATTGCGTCCCGGGAATGTCGCGCCTGGCGGATGAAAGCGTCGATCTTGTGATGACTTCGCCGCCGTACAATCTCGGAATCAGCTACGGGAAGTATTCGGACCGTCAGGACCGGCGATCATATTTAGGTTGGTGTGGCGAATGGGCAGGACAGATCCGCCGCGTGTTGAAATCGAACGGCTCATTTTTTCTCAACATCGGCGCCGCGCCGTCGAATCCGATGCTGCCGCACGAAATCGTAATGACACTGCGCGAGCTTTTCGTGCTGCAAAACACGATTCACTGGATCAAATCCATCGCGATTGAAGATAGTTGTAGCCGTCGCCCTGCGGGCGACGCGAGGAGCAGAGACCAGTCAGATGCAAAAGACGCTTCCCATGGCGAAGCGGCTAGAGTTCGCTCATTCGGGCATTTCAAGCCGATCAATTCACCGCGATTTCTTAATGACTGTCACGAATATGTCTTTCATTTCACCAAATCCGGTCGCGTCGAACTGAATCGATTGGCGCTTGGCGTGCCGTATCAGGATAAGACCAACATCGCGCGCTGGTCGCATACTCGCGGGAATGATCTGCGGTGTCGGGGTAACGCGTGGTTCGTTCCCTATGAAACAATTCAAAGCCGCCAGAAGGAACGGCCGCATCCTGCAACATTTCCGGTTCAACTCGCCGAATGGTGCATTAAATTGCACGGGGCGTCCCGTGTCCGATCCATGCTGGATCCATTTCTCGGCATCGGAAATTCCGCCGTCGCAGCGCAGCGCTGCGGTGTGAATAGATTTATCGGATTTGAAATCGATGGCGCGTATCTGGCCGAAGCGAAGCGGCGAATCGCTAGTCCCGGCGCTCGATCGCGCAAGTGAAAGTCATTTGGCGAGCATAGATAGCACAGCATCCGCAACGGCGTTAGCGCTGATGGCTTTCATGCAGCGGAAATCGATCGGACATTCGCGGAGAAAACAGGGGCTGCATTCCACGTGGTGCCGCAAAATAATGTGCCCGTTGCCGAGTGGTCCGGTCAGGAGCGGTTCGGTCGACCCGAACACGGCGACCACAGGCACACCGAGTAATGCGGCAAGATGCATTGTGCCCGTGTCGTTGGTGAGTAGCAAACGGCACTGCCGCAGCTCGTCGATAAGTTGATCGAGCGTGGTCCGACCGATCCGGTTCAGGCAATGATCGCCGATTGCAGTGGCGATTTGTTCGCCTATTGCGGCATCATTTTTTGTCCCAAACAGAATCCATTGTGCCGACGATTGCGCAGTGATCTTTGCCGCCGCCTCAGCGAATCGCTCCGCTAACCATCGTTTCGCTGGGCCGTATTCTGCGCCGGGACAAAGACCGAGGAGTGTTTGGGGTTTGATGTTCGATGTTTGATTTGGAGTTGCAAGCTCGATGTTTGATGGTTCTGTGCCGCATTCGCGCGCGATCCGCAGAAAACGGAGCGAATGATGTTCCGGCGGCCCGGGCTTCCGTGGCTCGAGAACGATTTGATCGAGGAGCCAACTCCGCCAATGTCCGCGATAGCCGACTCGTCGCGGAATTCCGCTCAGCCATGTTTCAAGCGCAACACGCAACGAATTCGGGAAAAGAATCGCCACGTCAAAATGGCTTTGTTGCTTAAGCAGCCTAACAACTGGAAACAATGAAGTGTGTGGCAAAGGAATGATCGCATCCACTTCCGGAATGAGCTTCCACATGGCCGCGGTCTTGTCTGGCGCAGCGATTGTCACGTGAACGTCGGGACGCCCATTTTTGATTGCGCGGACTGCCGCCACACTCATGACGGCATCTCCCAGCCAGTTACTAGAACGGATGAGAATTCGAAATGGCTTCAGGTCACCAGCCGAAATTCGCGGTGGCAGATAAATGCCACGTTTGTAGTGCGCGAGAAGAAAATTTGGGTCAGGCGTTTTCCAGCGATTGTGCACCCAAAACCAGTCTTCGGGCGCATGGCGAATTTGTTGCTCGATGACTCGATTCATTTTCGAAGTCAGCACCGCAATAGAAGCGCCGGTCTTATCGAAGCGCTCGGTGAACACCATGCGCCAGCGCGCGCGTCCGGTGGTGTAAACTCCCGCGGCAATCAGCGCCGCCCGTGTGCGCTTGGCGAGTAGAGCTGGCAAAGGCGAAGTGGACGCAAGCCGCCCGAAAAATGGCGTCCACACGCCATGATCGCCTGTGTGTTGATCGGATAAAACGCCGACGCCACCGCCTGCCCGCAGTAACTCGATCACTGGTTCGAAGCCATCGTGACGATCGAACAATTCCAACCCGGTCTGACTGCGGGTTCGGCGGACATGCTTGTCAATAAAACGATTGCCGAGCCCCTGGTACACACTCGAGTTGCGAACGAACCCGACGAACCTCGGCATCAATTGCGCGAACACTTCCCACGTTCCGAGGTGACTTAGAACAAGCACCACCGGAACGCCCGCGCGAAATTCGCGCGCCATCGACTCGATATTCTCGACCTCGACGTACTCGAGGATTTTGTCTGGTGGCATCTGCGTAAGTTTTGCGCTGCAAAGCAGGTTTGCACCGAGCCGCCGAAAATGAAGGCATACAAGCTGACGCAATTCGCCCGGCGATTTTTCATTCGCAAACGCGATCTCAAGATTCCGCGTTGCGAGACGCCGATATTTTCCGGAAAACGTCCACGCGCAAACGCCGAGGAATTCCCCGAACCCAAAGAGAAATGGCAACGGCAGCGCGGCAGCAACGGCCGAGCCGGCGCGATAAAGAAGGTAAACGACAAAATCGAGCATTGCGGCGCGGGCGGTATCCCGGGTGGCGCGGCAGGGTAGATTTGCCTGCAGCTTGCTTCAACCAATATAATGTGCCCAGTGTCGCTGCCATTGAGTTATTCGAACCCATCGGATTTCGCTCATATTCTAACAACGGGCTGTTCAGCAAAATGAACAAGGAACTAGATGCTTTGGAGCGAAAGCTTGAAATCCGCAACCGTGAATTGGCGGAAGCGCACACCCATATCGCGGTGCTGGAAGAAAAACTATTCAAACTGAAACGATACCGGCGTGAACTGAAGTTGCTTAAAGAAGAGAGGCGACGCTTGCGCGGGTCCGCGGAACGCAGGGTAGGTCAGATATTCCTCGCGCCTTTTCGGCTTTTGGTAAAACCTGCTGAAAGAGTTTGGAGAAAAATTCAGCCTCAGAAAACGACGCGTGAGAAGCCTGCTGCACCGACCGAATACCAAAAGTGGTTTGAGGAACATCGCGCGAGTACGGAGAACCTGGCCTCGATGCGTCATGAGGTGCGTGCTTTCGCTTCGCAACCTTTCGTCAGCATACTCATGCCCGCGTTCGACACTCCGCTTCCGTGGCTCCGTGAGGCTGTCGAGTCTGTGTTGGCGCAAGTTTATGAAAATTGGGAGCTTCTTCTGATCGATGATGGATCGACCGACGCCGATTTGCTGCGCGCGTTGCCTGCCTTCGCCGCGCGTGACCGGCGGTTTCGTCTCGTTAGGCTAGAGAGCCATCAAGGAATCTCGGCCGCTTTGAACCGAGGCCTTGATCTCGCTAATGGCGAGTGGGTCACTTTTCTTGACCATGATGACGTTCTTGAAGCCGATGCCCTTTTTCAAAATGTAAAGTTGCTTCAAGAAAATCTGGAACTCGATCTGATTTACTCGGATGAAGACAAACTTACGGATCAGGGGTTTGAATCACCAATTCTGAAACCGGATTGGTCACCGGACTTCTTTCTATCCTGCAATTATTTGTGTCACATGATCTTTTTGCGCCGGGATCTT
>DATFXP010000054.1:0-4258 GCA_035315785.1 Candidatus Udaeobacter sp.
CGCGTTCTCACTCGACGGTGCAGGAGCGGGGGCAAGTTGAGCCTGTTCCCACTTCTCAAATTCCGCCTGTGGCTCGGCGACGAGCAAAAAGTGCATCCATGCGTGTTGTGTCCCGCAAAACTCTGTGCAAAAGCCCAGGTATGTCGCGGGTTTATCGGATTGAATCCAGAGATGATTCGGATGCCCTGGCACAGTCGTAAGTTTTCGCCCCAGTTCGGGCACCCAGAACTCGTGCAGCACGTCCACGGCATCCAATCTTAGCGCGACTGGTTTGCCCACTGGAATATGAATCTCATTCGCCACCACAGCGCCCGAGTTTGTGTAGCGCGCTTCCCACCACCATTGATGACCGATCACCACAATGTCGGGCTTCGGCGGTGGCGGCGGGTCCGAGATGCCCATGGTTCGCGCCGACAGCACGAATAGTATCGCTACGATGGCAAGCGGTATAGCCGTCCACACGATTTCGATCGTTTTGTTTCCCTCGCCTTGTTCAGGATCGCGTTCGCCTTCGCGCCATCGGGGGGACCCAAGCAGCGCATACAGGACGATGCCGACGACCACCGCGAAAATCACCACCATCACGACAATGACGATGATGGTCAGATCGAAAATCGCGCGCGCCTGCGGCGACTGCGGGTTGAACACCTTTACGACGTCCGCAATCAAAAACGCTGCGCTCAACGGTTGCATGTGCATCGCATTCCTCCGAAACCGGCGCCTTGCCAACGCCAGCGTAGTTCGCAGGCTTCGATTGTGTCAAACGCCTCCAAAGAATGGAAGAATTTTTTGCTCAGCCGTCGAACCGGCGCTGCACACCGGATCCGTTCCTACCCAGATTTGGCTTTACTCGCGTGCGCGTGAGTAAGCGGAAAGCGGGTCAGCGGTTTCCAAGTTCTTGATGACCGTGCTGAGGTACACCGATTCGGGATAGAAAGCTTTGTATTTAGTGATCTCCGCCCGGTTCAAAACCTTGAAGCCGTAACGTTCGAACATTTTTTCGCCTCGCCGGCTCTCGAACGTGATGATCTGGCCACACACGCGTTTTTCGCCGGATCGATAGAGATAACTCAGATACGCACTCATCAGCGAGCGCGTTGTCGAAACTTTTCGCGCTTCCGGCAACAAATTGATGTGGAAGTGCGGGACCCGCCGCGGTTGGGCAGGGACTTCGCGCCAGCCGTACATAAGTATCCATCGAATGAAACGACGCGAACGCTGGTTGTACCGGAAGTAACGCGTTAGCGCGCGAAAGAACAACCAGACGTTTTGATAAAGAGCGTAGAGCTGGTTTTGGAGGGGCTTTCGCGAGCCGAGCAAATAACCAGAAATCTGGCCGTCGACCTCCAGAAGAAAACACGATTCCGGTTCGTGATCGGTGTAATACGTGGTGAGAAAATCGGCGAACAATTCACGATCCTCGTAAACGGGATCGATCGGCTCACCGAGGAATCCCGTATTGCAACAGAGTTTTCTTACCGTCTCTCGATCTGATGCGCGATAGCTACGGATGAGGAACGGTTGGTGGTCATCGTTCGGCATTTAAGATCGGCGGTATTTTGAGCGAAGCTCGCGATAAATGCAAAACAGTTCGTCAAACACACGCGGCCAGCTATAAAGGCTCCGCGCAACGCGTGCGGCGTTCTTCCCCATCACCGATAATTTTCTGTCGCTGCAGTCTTCGATCGCGTTCACCAGCGCATCCGCGCTGTTTTCCAGCGCCCACGATTCCTGATCATGACAAATCACGTTGTCCATATAGCTACCGCGAATTCCGACTACCGGCGTCCCGCAGGCCTGGCATTCCAGCGCTGCAAGGCCAAATGTTTCGTGAATACCGGGATGAACAAAAAGATCGGCAGCACGATAAAAACCGGCGAGTTCGCAAGGATCGGCGCAGTAACGAATCCATGAAAGACTATGATTCCGCAATTGCAGTTTCCGGAGTAGCGTTCGTTCGGGCCCATCGCCAATTACGAGCAAGTGAAATTCATTCGGCCGGCGTCGTTGCAAAGTTTTGAAAGCGCGAAGCAAGGTCGCTGTGTTCTTCTCTTTCGCCAGACGGCCTACGTAAAGCAGCAGATTGTGGTCTGAATCAACGCCAAGCGAGTGCCGTATTGCTTCGGTTCCGGATCCGTCGGGGTGGAATATTTCCGGGTTAACACCGAGCCTAAGCACACGCACGTTTTGTACGCCCCAGTCGCGCAGTACGCGACCCAGCGCGTCTGATGCGACCACTGTAGCGGCGTGCTGATTGTAGAGTTTGCGAACGTATGCGCGCGAAAGTCTCATTACGCGATGTGTCGCGGTTTTCCCAAGGAGCGTTGAGCTCTTTCGCACGTACGCTTCTGGAAAGTGGGAATGATAAAATCCGACCACGGGTACGCGCAGCGCCCGCCCGACCCTTAATGCTTTCCAGCCGAGTTGATATGGATCGGCGGACTCGATCACATCTGGCCGTTCCCGGTCCAAAATCTCTTCAACTGCGCGAAGATTCAGAAGCGCGCGATATTGCGCCGTCCGGGATACAAGAGGAGAACGAATCGTGTAAATACGCGAGCGCCCGTTTGCCTTCAACTTCGTCTTCGCGCCAGGAACAATAAGAACATGTTCGTAGCGGGACGCGTGCCCGTGGATGTAATCGATCTTTTCATGAAGATATCGCTTCACGCCCCCGCTTACCGGCGAATAGAACTGGGTGAGGTCGCAGATCTTCACGACATTTCCGATTGTCGATTGCCCATTGCCGATTTTCGGGATGCAGCCATAGGAAGTGCGTTCACCATTTTCATCACGCGCAATGCGAACTCCTTCGTTCGCGCCTTTAGATCCGCTGCGCGACCAGCCTTCTTTGATTCGGCAATCGGCATTCGGCAATCAGCCTAGTTCGCTAAGATATTTCTCCGCCTGCAGTGCCGCGGCACAACCCATTCCCGCAGCCGTGACGGCCTGTTTGTAAACGCGATCAGCCACGTCGCCGGCGATGAAAACGCCGGGAACTTTGCTTGCGACCGAGTTCTTCGGGATCAGATACCCTTCACCGTCCATATCGAGTTTGCCTCGATACGCCTTCGTGTTGGGATCATGCCCGATCGCAACAAAAACGCATGCCACTTCCAGCTCGCGTTCTTCGTTTGTCTTCACATTGCGCAACCGGACGGCGCGCATCTCGCCTTTTTCATCAGCAATGTATTTTTTGACCACCGTGTTCCAGATCGGCTCGATTTTTTTGTTCGCGAACACGCGCTCTTGCATGATCTTCGACGCTCGCATTTGGTCGCGGCGATGAATCAGATAAACCTTTGAAGCAAACCGGGTGAGGAACGTTGATTCCTCCGCCGCGGAATCGCCGCCGCCTACCACGCAGACCGGCACGTTCTTGTAAAATGCGCCATCGCACGTCGCGCAGGACGTCAAGCCATGACCGACCAATTTTTCTTCGTCGTCTAGTCCGAGATATCGGGCCGTGGCCCCGCTGGCGATGATGATGGACCGCGTCTCCAGCCATTCATCATCGGCTTTGATCCGGATAAGTTTGCCGCCCGGATCGAAGTCGGTCACTTCCGCGTACGAAAACCTGGCGCCAAATTTCTCCGCCTGTCTGTGCATATTCAGAATCAGTTCCGGCCCATCGATTCCGTCCGGAAAGCCGGGATAATTTTCTACCAGCGTCGTCGTGGAGAGTTGCCCACCGGGCTGCCGGCCCTCCAGCACCAGCGGACTCAGGTTCGCTCGCGCAGCGTAAATCGCGGCAGTCAGCCCCGCGCAACCGCTCCCAACAATAATCACTTTCTCCACCGGCAAAATTTAGCACACGATGCAAGTTTTGAAGGCACCTCACGAACGTCATGCGGTCACGCGCAAGTTGATCGTGTGAAGGCCACTCACGCCGGAGAACGTGCCGCGATCTTTTTCCCATTGCTGCACGTCGCCTTCTCCATCTGTAGCGCGGACCAAAATCGCGTAGTCACCGGCCGCAGTGGGAGTCCACTGTGCTTTCCAAAGTGACCACGCTAGATTTCCACCGGAGTAGTAAATCTCCGCGTCGTTCCAAGTCTTGCCATCATCGGCACTTAACTCAACGCGCGAGATGCCGCGATCGCCGCCAAACGCCATGCCTTTCACTTCGATGGGAGCAGTCAGTTTGCCTAACGAGAGAAATGTCCAATCATCTGGCACATCGATTCTCGATCGTGTGGGGACTATGAAGTCCGGCCCCCATCCCTGTGTCTCGTAAAATCCTTTCGCGTTCGCGTCG
>DATFXP010000055.1:0-4264 GCA_035315785.1 Candidatus Udaeobacter sp.
CGTCTGACTCCGCCGTTGGCGTCGCGGAACCGGCGCAAATCGTGAGCCGCCTGCTTCAGCACTCCGAGAGCCAAACCTTTCTCAGGTGTTGCCGCTGACGCTTCGGTCAGTGGATTGGAAAAATGTGCGCTCCGAGCGTTATCAGATTTCGCGTTCAAAAATGCATCCATTGCCTCGCGCGAGATCCGCGAAGTGGGCTGTTTTTCTCGGTTTTCGAGCTCGGAAGGCGTGGGAAACAGCACAAATTTGCTGCTGAAATCACCCGTTTTAATAAGCGGATCGTCTACTGCGAGGTTCATGTGAAGTTTCGGTTGGTTGACTCGATTGCGTTCTCCTTTTCTAAAGATTTTTTGGGCGGACATTTCAAAAAAAATGAACTTTTTGTCTTTTTTTGTAGTGGGCGGCTTTATCACCCGCAGGGATTCGAAATGATGGTCCCTATCCAGACCGATTTCAGGGGCTGATGCCGAACCACTTAAGGGAGAGGCGCGAATCCCTCCATCGAGCGTCTTGTTCCGCTTTGCTTGTCCGATACCCAGCGTAAAGTCTGTAAAATGACTGACGAACAGCAGGACGAACAGTTTTATCGCGACACGGAAAGTATCGCCTTTCCAAAACTGGACGATCACCAGCTTTCTCTGCTTGAGCCTTTGGCGCAACGTCGTGTAGTGAATCGTGGCGATGTGATCTATAAGGCCGGGGAACGCGATTTGGGATTAACGATTGTCTTGCGCGGTGAAGTCGAAGCCTTTGAGGCGCGCGATGGCACGGAGCAGATTCTTGCCACCGCGCGTGAGCGCGATTTCATCGGCGACGTTGCAATGTTGCAAGGGACCTCGGCTTTGGCCAGCGTACGCGTGATTTCGCCGGAGGCCGAAATACTTCACGTGCCGGCAGACAAACTAGGGCGCGCCTTGGCCGAGATTCCCGATGTCAGCAAAACGATCGTCGATGCATTGATCATGCGACGCCGGCGGATCAGCCGGGACCGCGAATTCGCTGGAATGCGTGTCCTGGCGCAGCATGAGGAGCGGATTGGACGCAAGCTAGATGATTTCCTTGATAAGAATCGTATTCCGCATCGGCTCGTCACATTTGAAAGTGAGCAAGGAAAGGCGTTGAGCGAACGTTTCCACCTAACAACACGGGATTTGCCTGCTTTGATCACTCCAGCTGGCCGTCGCCTGCGCCAGCCTTCGTTGCGCGAGGTCGCGCATGAAGCCGGCCTACTTCGACCGCTTGCCACGGGAAATGAAAACGAGATTCTATCAGACCTGACAATCGTCGGTGCCGGACCGGCCGGGCTGGCCGCGGCTGTCTATGCCGCTTCCGAAGGATTAAGCACGGTGGTTTTGGAAAGTTATGCTCCTGGCGGACAGGCTGGTTCCTCGTCGTTAATCGAAAACTTTTTTGGGTTCCCAACGGGTGTAGGCGGTGGTTATTTGACCTGGCTCGCTCAACTTCAGGCGTACCGGTTCGGCGCGAAATTTTCGACACCCGCGCAGGCCCTTTCACTGCAATACAACGGCAACGACGAGTACCGCGCCTGCCTCGATATCGAAGGTTGCTCGGCCATTCTTCGATCAAAAGCTGTTCTGATCGCAACAGGTGCGGATTATCGTCGGCTCGAGGCGGAGGGACGCGAGCAATTTGAGAACATGGGGGTCTACTACGCTGCGACCGCGATGGAAGGCCAGCTTTGCCGCAACGAAACGGTTGTAGTCGCCGGAAGTGGCAACTCCGCGGGTCAGGCCGCGATGTTTCTTTCCGAAGGCGCTGCCAAGGTGTTACTCGTCGTTCGCGGGAAAGACATCAGTAACAAAATGTCGGACTACCTCGCCCGTCGAGTGCAAGCGCGTGAGAACATTGAGATCCTTTACCAGACGGAGATCCGCAAAATGTTTGGCGGGAAAAAACTCGAAGAAATCGAGCTGGAAAATACGCAGAAGGGCGAACGCCGAACGGTTCGAACGCCGGCTGTGTTTTCCATGATCGGCGCACGGCCATGCACGGACTGGCTGCTGCCCGAAATCGAGCGCGACGACAAAGGATTCATTAAGACCGGGACCAGCGTGGCCGCGGCGCCGGCCTGGCAGGCGAGTAAACATCAACCCGGCCGGCTTGAAACAAGTCTGCCAGGAATTTTCGCTGCGGGCGACGTGCGCTCCGGCTCAGTGAAACGTTGTGCCGCTGCAATCGGCGAAGGCGGCATGGCCGTTGCCGATGTCCAAACCAGGTTGGCTTCGTCTTCCTGAAGAGCGATCGCCAATTTTGCGAAACGCGGCGCAAGTTTTAAACCCGCCACAGAGATTAGCCACGAGCTACGGCATGCTTAAGCTGTTGCCCTTATGGGACCCGCTCCGCTGCGATCCGCGCTTCGAAAAAATTGTCGCCTCCCTGGCGCCGAAGGTGACGAACAAATAACGCGAGGCGCTGAGCGTCTGGCGGCAAAAGAATTATAGTTGCTTTTAAATAATGAAGCCCCACCCAAATTCGACCGGGGCTTCGTTTATATAGTTATTTGGTCTTCAGCCGATTTGTCAATGCGTTTACAACTGGCTCGATAACCCGATAAACCTTCTTTGCCGTTGAAACGGCCTGTTCCACAGTATCGATCACCTTGGCTACATCACAATGCTGCTGCTTTCGTTTTGTTCTTTTGCGTTTCATTTGTCCTTCAATCTTTGATGTGTTGGCACGGCGCAGATATTCTCGCGTTTCCTTCCCTTTTTTTGCCTTTTCGCCTTGAAAGCGAAGCAATCTGGGAATCGTGAAATTGGCGGAATCACCCAGAATGTGTCCCAATGGGACACAAAGTTGGGTCGCCGTTAGCCAACGGATACTTGGTTATGTATAAATCGCCGCATTAATTCTGGCTGAACTGGGGCAGCCCAACGTATGTGTCCAGAAGCCCGTGCAGCGCTTCCGTGCGCTTGGGCAGTTCGTTCAGATTACCTTTGAGGACTTCGGTAAAGCTGTTGAACAATGTCCAAAGCGTCCGGGCTTGAAACTCCTCATGTCGCGGGTTGCGCCACTCTTTTAGGATCGCCGGTATCTGCCGTGGAGTACAGGCCCGAACATCCGTGGAACGGATGATCAGATCGTGTGCCGAGGAATCCGACAAATTCTTTCCTTTATAGGCACTGATTCGCTCATCCTGGTGGTGCCAACGTTCCATTAAGCGGCCAATGGCCCGCTCAGTGAGAAACGGCAAATCCCGCAGAATGAAGCGGGTGTGTTTTCTTGCGATCTTGATTTCGCCTGAAAAACTTAAGTTATCACAGATAAAAACGTTCGCGCCGGCGACGATGCCAGCGGGGAACGTTTTATCGTGCGAGTTTCGTAAGCCCAGGACCCACGCATAATCCCGGTGGATCACACCGTTTTGGATCTCCATGAGTCCGAAGTAACGCAGCCCGTCGTGGGTAAGACTGTGTGCCTGGTTTACGATGGAAAGCCCGTTGTTTGTTAGGACCTGTTCCACTTCGTCGATGAGAGCCATGTGCGGCAGTGGTGTCCAAGTAACAGTTGGCTCAGGTGTTGGTGTCGAGCCGATGATCACTCGATCAACGGCATGTGCCCCACAGTGCAACAGCAGGTTGGCACGGCGAGATTGTGGTTCTAGTAATGCTTCCATATCTTGTATCCTTTCTGTGTTTTAAAAAGTGAGCGGGCCCGCACAGCGTTACGCCATGCGAGCCGTTCGTTAGATTAGGCCCTTTGTGGATCGAGGTGTTAGTTATTAGTTTGTTTGTTTAATGCCGCGTGCTTCAGAAACTCGATTAAGATGCCGCTGCCCGATGAACGCGAATACGGCAATGCAGCGCAGAATGACTCTGAGAACGTACAGAAGTCTTTTTAAATTCACTTTGACCTCCTTTCCTTGTTGAACACGGCCCTTCGCGTTCCGCTTGGAATTGAAGAGCCGCAGTTATGAGTTGTTGTCGAGCTAGGGGCTCTTACCGCCAGGCCCGACATTCATTGAAGAACTCGCATGCGACGCACTGAATGCCTGGAGAAGGAACGAAGTCTTCCCGCCCTACTCCTTTCAGGTATGCCTCCATCACACGGTATAGCCGTGCGATTTGTGCTTCGGTTACGGGGCCAAGCTCATTCACCACAACAGGGTGTCGTGGCAAACAGTCTGAACTTGCAACGCGATGGGGCCGTTGGCTTCATCGATTGGTTAGGGCATTCTCCACGGAAGTACAAGACCGAGGAGCATTAGTAATGAGACGGCAGCAATCCATATTGATACCTTTCT
>DATFXP010000056.1:0-6405 GCA_035315785.1 Candidatus Udaeobacter sp.
GTCGCAGAACATGCGGATCTAGCTGAGTTGCGTAATCGCGGTTTCGACGACTTCGAGTCTCTCGAAGAAACGGATCGCGCACGCTTTAATTCGTACATGCATGCGCTGTTTCGAATTGTAGAGGATGTATATTATCAGCACTTGGAGGGCATCTAGATCTACACCGGTGGCGTGGGCTCGAAGCGGTCGTGCGTGATATGAACACACGTCCTGGAGTTCAGGCTTGGTGGCGTTCATACTCGCGTTGGTTCGATGGGGAGGAGTTTGCCAAGTTCATTAATGAGCAACAGCGAACAGCCAAGCCTCCAAGATCGTATCGCGAGCCAATGAAAGATGAATGATCTAAGCTAATGGCTCGCGGTTCAATATGCACCTCTACGAAGTCCGCTATGCCATCAACGATTTTTGCACGCTTTACGCCGTAACTCGTTTTTGATTGCCGGATGGTGAATGATGCGGCCACAATCAAGGAGAGCACAAATGAAAACAATACTGATGTTGACGGTTGGGCTGATACTCGCAGGCTGCGGATCAACGGAAAACCATGTTCGGACCCATGGCGTTGGCGTTGCCTCAACCTCCGCGGGACCCAGTGCGGGTCCCGGTGACCGTATTGCGGTGGACACGATCTGCGCTTGCCCTTGACGATCAAACCATGGCGTTGCCCCATATAGCCGCGCTTCACAGGAACGCGCTAGAATGCGAATTGATTGCCGGATGACCACGCAGACACCGCCTATGTCATCAACGAATCCTGCCCGAAGCGCCGAAGATTCAGTCAATTCAATCAGTGGTGGACATTACTAACAGGATTTTGTGGTTGAATGTCGCATCACCGATGCAATCAACGATGCACGTTTACGAAGTCTGCCCGCGCACAGATAATGTTCGTGACGCATACGGTCAATATTGTGTCAACAACGCATTCATTATTGACAGAGGTTTCTGTATAAGTGTCTATCTTTCAGATAAACGCCGGCATAGCTCAGTTGGTTAGAGCAGCTGATTTGTAGTTCAACGAGGGCTTTTTGCGCTGCTTTTCAGGATTTTGCGCAGCGTGTTTTTCAGAGCTGACCAGAGCCAAGCTGTTTCGCGCCGCGTTGCGCAGAATTGCGGGGTCTTGCAGCAAAAATTTGTCAGACCGTAGAAACGACCGTGAAAAATCTTTCGTCGCAATGCCGCGTTCAAGCTGCACCTTCCTTCGCGCGGGCATGGAGCTGTTCAAGGGTCGTATTGGCTGGACTTTTTTACGAGGCAGATCACATCAGTCTTTCGGCGCCGACGAGGTGGCGAGCGCTTGAAAGCGCGGGTCGTTTCGCAGGAGGTCAAACATTGGATCGAGTCGAAGGAATGCAGGAGTGAGCGGCGCGCGTCCGGCCATTAGGCCCTGATAAGGGAGCGGCAAAAGCTTCTTCAACGTGGCGATGGCGCGGTCTGATTCGTGCGCCTGAGCCGCCACACGGGCGAGCGCCTCGGCGACACGGGGGCCATCTACAGCGTCCTTCTCAATCGGGATCGCGGCCAGGGCCCGCTCCGACAAGGCAACTGCGGTGGCTTTGTCACCCAAACTAATGCAGGTGAGTGCGAGATCCGCCATCAGGCTATAGTTCTCAGGCTGGTTCTTGAGAAAGGCCTCCAGTTCGCGGCGTGCCTGTCGCCAGGTTTCCTGGGCGGCGGACTGATCGCCCGCCAGATCTTGCGCCCAGCCTAACCAAAAGCGCAGTTCACTATTTAAGTAACCCAACGCCGGATCGGGTTTGGCCAATATTTCGTTTAATCGAGGTATGCTTTTAGCCGACTGGCGCTCCAAAATGGCTTGATATACTTGTGTTTCAAGAGCGGTGGTTTTGTCGGCCGCGGGACGAAGCGAAGCGAGTAACGCAGCAGCTGCCGGCAGGTCGCCAACAGCTTGCGCGACAGTCGCCTTTTGCACCAGCGTATCCACATCATCCGGTGAGATGTTAAGAACCTGATCGAGCTTCTTTACCGCTTGGGGAAAGCGACGAAGAATAATATAGGAAATCGCGTGCTGGTAGAGCAGGTTGATATTACGCGGGTCGAGCCGCTCCGCTTCGTTGAAGTGCGACTCGCTCTCGTCCCACCGGCCTTGCCGGCGTGTGACATAGGCCAGCGACTCCGAAATTCTACTGCTATTGGGCAGGAACTGACGTGCTTGCTCGAGATAACGCACGGCAGTGTCGTAATCCTTCAGGCAAGCGTAGTGATAATAGCCCTTGGCAAGGACGGCCTCGCCGAGATTGGGCTGAAGCGTCAGGGCAGTTTCTGCGGCCCGGCGTGTTTCTTCCCGCAGAGCAGGAGTTGGTTGAAGATTCTGTGTCAGATAGCCGCGCGATTCGATGTATGAGAGTAACGCCCAACTGAGGGCGAACTTCGGATCGAGGCGCACCGCTTCCTTGAGATGTTTCTGTGCACCGAGCGTGTTAGCCGGTGTGTTACCACTTTTTAGGGCATAAGCCAGACCACGCAGGTAGGCGTCGTGGGCCTCCGGGTTCTCTGTCGGTGTGTTGGCCAGCACTTGTTCTTCCTGGCCGGTCAGTTTCGCCCGCAATTGTTCGGCGATGGCTTTGGCCATTTCACTCTCGACCGCGAAAATGTCAGTGAGCTTGCGATCATAGATATCAGCCCACAGATGTGAATCGTTAGCTGCCTTAATCAACTGCACGTTGACCCGTACAGCTTCACCACTTTTTTGCACGCTTCCTTCTAGGACGTGGGCCACGCCCAGTTGCTGGGCAATTTCGGGGAGGTTCTCTGGAGCGCTCTTGTAATGCTGGGTGGAAGTACGCGAGATGACCTTCAGGTCAGCGATCTTGGATAAGCGGGTCAGGATCTCGTCTTGGATGCCATCGGCAAAATAGGCGTTCTCCTTGTCGCTGCTTAGATTCTCAAAAGGCAGCACCGCTATTGATTTCTCCGGAATGTTTGTTAAAGGCTGCTCGGCAAGTGGAGAAGCACCGGTCTTTTCCCTTGGCTGAGTGGGTGATGGTCTAGGTTGAAGAAACCAAAAAGCAGTTCCAGCGAGAATCAGGAGAATGGCGGCGAGGCCAAGTCCACCCAACAGCGCTGATCGTGGCACCGGTCTCCGAGCCGTGACCTTTTCTGTGTCTTTCAGGCCGACGAGCTTTTTCGGCAAAGCCCGATTGCCCAGTTCTTCGGTGTACAGGTTAATCAGGTGAATTCGAACGTCGTGTTTCACTTGCCATTCGCCCAGATTATGGAGAAGCGGCCGCCAATGCGCGTATTGCTCGAGATCTTCGGCGACACGCTTCGAGAGCAAGATGTGTCCGCCATCGCCGCAGTTCATGACCACTTGGGCCACGTTGATCCCGGCACCGGTTACATTCGCACGCCCATTCACGTCGATCACGCCGCTTACCGGGCCGGTGTGCACGCCCATGCGCAATTCCAACTTGGCGTGTTCGATATCTGCGCGCGCGATCTCCAGCGCGCATTCTACCGGCGCTTCTGGGCTCGCGTAAAAAACCAATGCCATGCCATCGCCGGCCGGAATCTTTAGCAATCGTCCGGCGGCCTCTGCTTTACGAAATTGTTCGGTGTTGCGAACGATCTGATTCAGCGTTTCGAGAAGTGCTCGCTCCTCGCTGATCAGGAGCTTCGAGTAACCAACAATGTCAATGAAGAGGACATGGGCCAGCTCCAGCTCAATTTCCTTTTTTACCTCAGCTGACATTTCGCTGTCGGCATTCTATCACGGTCTCGGCGCCGACAAGGCGATTAGCTGTTGGAAGCGCGGATCATCCCGAATTGAATCGAACATCGGGTCGAGGCGGAGCAAGGCGGGAGTTAGAGGCAGATTCAACACCAGTGCACCTTCGTACGGTACCGAGAGCAGCTTCTGGAGGGTCGTAATGGCGCGATCGGAATCGCCTGTGCGGGCCGCGACTCGCGCGAAAATCTCAAGCGGACCGGGACCAGCGAACGCATCCTTCTCGATCGGGAGAACGGCCATGGCCTGTTCCGCGAGACGCAAGGCGGCAGCCTTGTCACCGAGGCCCATCTTGGTCAATGCCAGGTTCCCAATGAGCCGGTAATTGTCCGGCTGTTCTTTGAGGAACAACTCCATTTCGCTGCGTGCTTGTCGCCAGGTCGCTTCGGCGGCGGCATGATCGCCGGTGAGATCTTGCGCCCACCCTAACCAAAAACGCAGTTCCCCATTCTGATAGCCCAACCCCGGTTTAGGCTGAGCCAGGATTTCCGTGAGCGGTGAAATGATTAGCGCAGGGCGGCGCTCCAGAATGGCCTGGTAAGCTCGTCTTTCCCACGCGGAAACGTCCTCGGCCGGAATCTCGAGCGGAGCGAGCAGCGCCGAAGCCTGCGCCAGATCGCCCTGAACCTGTGCGATCGCTGCCTTTTGCGCGAGGGTATCGACATCGTCCGGTGTGATATTGAGAACCTGATCAAGTTTCCGATCGGCTTCTGGAAAGCGACGAAGACTGATGTAGGAAAGCGCGTGCTGCGTGAATAGGTGAACGTTGCGCGGGTCGAGCCGTTCGGCTTCGTTGAAGTGCGACTCGCTCTCATCCCACTGGCCGCGCCGGCGTGTGACATACGCAAGGTATTCAGAGATCCGGGCGCTGTTTGGTAGGAACTGACGCGCTTGCTCAAAATAGCGCGCTCCGGTGCCGTAATCCTTCAAACAGGCATAGTGATAGTACCCCTTCGCCAAGACGGCCTCTCCCAAATCGGGTTGCAGCGCGAGAGCGGTTTCTGCGGCCTGCCGTGTTTCTTCCCGGAGAGTGGGTGTTGGTTGCAGACTGAGCGTAACATAGCCAACTGCGTCGACATAAGAGAGCAAGGCCCAACTGAGGGCGAACTTCGGATCGAGACGCACCGCTTCCTTGAAGTATTTCTGTGCACTGAGCATGTTGGCAGGGGTGTTCTGCGTTTTCAATGTGTGTGCCAGACCGCGCAGGTAGGCGTCGTGAGCTTCGGTGTTTTCGGTCGGCTTGGTGGCAAGCACTTGCTCTTCCTGGCCGGTCAGTTTTACTCGCAATTGTTCGGCGATGGCTTTGGCCATTTCACTCTCAACTGCAAAAATATCGGTGAGCTTGCGATCATAGATATCAGCCCATAGATGCGAATCGTTGGCCGCTTTGATCAACTGCACGTTGACCCGCACAGCATCAGCACTCCTTTGCACGCTACCTTCCAAGATGTGAGCTACGCCCAATTGCCGGGCAATTTCAGGCAGGTTCTCCGGAGCGCTCTTGTAATGCTGGGTGGAGGTTCGGGAGATAACCTTTAGATCGGCGATCTTGGATAAGCGCGTCAGGATCTCGTCCTGGATTCCGTCGGCAAAGTAGGCATTCTCTTTGTCGCTGCTCAGATTTTCAAATGGCAGCACCGCAATCGATTTCTCCGGAACGGACGCCACAGCCTTGGTGGCGTGTTCCCGATGCTGTGTGGAATCCGTCTGACCGACGTGGCGATCTATCCCTTTCATCCGAAACAAAAGAAAGCCAAGAGCAACTACCACAATGGTTGCTGCTCCCATGAAAAGATATTTTAGGCCCGTTGATCTTTTGCGTGCTGAACCAGCGGCCATTCCTGCAGCGGCTTTGAACCTTCGTGGCACCTCCGGGTTACCGAGGTCCTCCGTGTAGAGATTAACGACCTGAACTCGAACGCCATGTTTCACTTCGATCTCGCCAAGGTCGTGCAAGTGGGGTTTCCAATCTCCGTATTGCTCGAGATCCTCGGCGACACGCTTCGAGAGCAGAATGTGTCCGCAATCACCGCAATCCATTATTCGTTGGGCCATGTTGATCGCGGCCCCGGCCACATTCGCGCTTTCGTTCACATCGACCATGCCGCTGACCAGGCCGGTGTGCACGCCCATGCGCAATTCCAGTTCGGTGTGTTCGATATTCGCCCGCGCGATTTCCAGCGCGCATTCGACCGGCTCTTTCTTGGCAGTATAAAAGACCAGCGCCAGGCCGTCGCTCGTCGGAATCTTTTTCAACTTTCCGGTCGCTTCCTCCCTGCGAACTGCGCTCGTGTTTCGAACGATTTGGTTGAGTGTGTCCAGCAACGCGCGTTGCTCGTTAATCAAACGCTTCGAGAATCCAACGATGTCGATGAAGAGGACATGGGCGAGCTCCAACTCGGTTTCTTTTGTTGCCTCGCTTGACATACTGTTCACCCGAGGAAGTGCGTCACTGGATCAATTTGAAGGCACAAGTCCGTACGGCAAACGGTTTTGAACCGACACTGAGATCCCGTGATGGACAAAAGAGTGGTACGCCGGAATTGACGTGTAGCGTTCTGTTACGGGCCAACTCTTGAAGAACTCGCTGAAAACAGCTTTCGTATGGGGATCGCCGGCATAGCTCAGTTGGTTCAGAGCGGCTGATTTGTAATTCA
>DATFXP010000057.1:0-4723 GCA_035315785.1 Candidatus Udaeobacter sp.
AGATCGACAAGCGAGTGTCCGACGGCAAGATTTATGTTCCATCGGGGCTAACTGCCGCGGATGTTGAGCTAATGAAAAAACAATGGCGCTCTCCCGGGGACCGAAAGCACTAAGCGGGTTCATCGTTATGCGATTTTTGTTCCCCAGGATTGTATTCTCTCTCGTTTTGTCTGTTCCGCTGACAATTCAAACCGCACAAAGCCAGGTTCCCGATCTTGTTCTGCCCACGGACAATGATGCTCTTTTTTCGGGAGATGGCCCCGCTTTTTACCAATATGTCGATCGAGACTATGACGGCGTGAAATCGGCACCGTGGGAAGGCGGCCAATACGGCTTTGTCCGTGATCCGAAAAGCATCGGGGGCGGCATTATTTACACTCGCTTTCACGAAGGAATCGATATTCGGTCAGTCCACCGCGATGCAAATGGCGAGCCGCTCGACGAAGTGCGTGCCATTGCTGACGGGCAGGTCGTGCACGTCAGTCCCGTTCCTGGCTATTCAAACTATGGCAAATATGTCGTGATCGAGCATCGATGGGGCGGATCGCCCTACTACAGTTTGTACGGACATCTCAGTTCGATCGCAGTGCAGCCAGGCGAGAGAGTAACGCGTGGTCAGCGCATCGCGGTGATGGGTTACACCGGAACAGGCATAAACCGCGAACGCGCACATCTGCATTTGGAAGTGTGTCTGATGTTCAGTCGCCAATTCGAAGCCTGGTACAACACATTTTTTAGGAACGATCCCAATCACCACGGCCTCTACAACGGGATGAACCTCGCTGGTCTTGACGTTGCGCGCCTCTATTTGGCGCTCCGAAAGAATCCGGCACTCACGATTCCGGAATTTCTCGCCGGTGAAGAGACATTCTATAAAGTTACGGTGCCGAAGGCGCGGCACTTCGATTTGCCGACCCTGTATCCATGGATGCTTACGGGCGGAAAACGAAATGCATCGTCATGGGAAGTTTCATTCGCGCGTTCCGGCGTTCCCTTGAGGATTGACGCGAGCGATAAGCGCGTAACGCAGCCCGAAGTAAGCTACGTGAAAAACAGCTCGGCGGAATGTTCCTATCTCACTCGCGACATAGTTTCTGGCCACGGAGCAAATGCGCATCTTTCGGGTTATGGCGCGCAGCTCATGCGCCTGTTGATCTGGCCCAACTAATGTCAGCCGAACGTTTCAGCACGACGTCGGCGTGCCCTGCGCAACCGCGACGCCATGCGGGATCGCGCCTTGCACGAAGCTAAGACATTCCACGGCGCCGCTCGGCTTCCCTGGCAGGGCGATCACAAGAGCCTGATCGACAACCGCGGCAAGGTTGCGTGAGAGAATGGCGTTGGGCGTTATCTTCATCGATTCGGCGCGCATCACTTCTCCGAACCCTGGCAATTCTACTCTCATGATGGCACGAAGCGCTTCCGGCGTAACATCACGCAACCCGATGCCTGTGCCCCCCGTCGTCAGAATCAGACCGCAGCCCTGCCCGGCAAACGATCGAATTGTCTCCTGAATCCGCGCCATCTCGTCCGGCACAATCGCTTCCGCCAGAACGTGCCAGCCAATCTTTTGCGCGAATTGTTTCAAGGCCGGGCCGCCTAAATCGTCGTAATCGCCCGCACTAGCGCGATCAGAAATTGTGATAATACCAACTTGTATTTGCATGCTTGTAGCGGACGTCTCTATGAATGCCGCGGTTCCTCGCTGCGGCGGTCATAGACCCCCGCTACACTGGTTTTGGTCTTCTCAAGCAATTGGACGTCAGAAACGACCATGCTCTTGTCCACGGCCTTGCACATGTCGTAAATCGTCAACAATGCCACGCTTACGCCGACCAGAGCTTCCATCTCGACCCCGGTTTGCGCAATTGTTTGCGCAGTGCATTTCACCTCCGCCCCATTCTTCGAAGCAGCAATATCGATGTTCACCTCGCCGAGCGGCAGAGTATGGCAAAGCGGAATGAGCTGCGCAGTTTGCTTGGCGGCCTGAATTCCGGCAATGCGCGCGGTCGCGAAGACATTACCTTTGGCGATTTGGTCTCTCGCGATCAGATCGAGCGTTTCCCGCTGGAGCCGAATGTGTCCGCGTGCAACCGCTCGTCGTTTACTGAGCGGCTTCGCCGAAACATCAACCATTTGCGCACGCCCATCGGAGCCAACGTGAGTGAGTCTTTTCATAAAGAAAACTCACCCGCCAATTGCAATCATTTTGCGATTGGGCTGGTAATTGTTTCGGAAATCGTGTTCCCGCGGCTTTCGTTCCACGACGTTAAGAAAAAACTGCTTTAGCTGTTCATCGCTCGCGTCCGCCCGCAGCGGTCCCATAATGTCAAACTCCAAATAGCTACCAAGACATGGCCGCAATTTTCCATCGCACGTGAGCCGGAGCTTGTTGCAGTTCTCGCAGAAATGCACGTTCGTCATCGCACCGATGAAACCGATGCGCTGTGCGCGTCCCGGAATCTGATAATAAGCAGCTGGACCATTCGTTCGAAAGTCGGTCTCCGGAATCAGACTCCCGTAACCGGATTCGATTAGACGTTTCGCCTCTATCACCGACATAAAATTATTCTCGCTGAGAACTTCCGTGGTGCTTACCGGCATCAACTCGATAAATCGAAGGAGAAAATTTCGCGCTGCAGCGAATTCGATTAACGGTAGCAATTGATCTTCATTCCGGCCCCGCATAAGAACCGCGTTGAGTTTGATCTGGTCGAACCCTGCGGCAACTGCGGCGTCAATCCCGCCCAGCACGTGTAAATGGAAATCTCGACCGGTGATCTGCGAATAAACTGCAGCATCGAGTGTATCGAGTGAAATATTCAGCGAATGCACACCGGCATCGCGCAGCGCTTCGGCCATTGTCCTGACAGGCGTGATCTTCCGTGCAAGTAAAGTTCCGTTCGTCGAAAGACCGATGCTTGTGATCCCACGGATCTCAGGAATTCGCCTAACGAAATCGACTATACCACGACGAGTGAGCGGTTCACCGCCAGTGATCCGCACCTTCGAGACGCCGAGCTCGGCCGCGATGCGAATGAGCCGCAGAGTTTCTTCGTACGTTAGGATTCCGGGGCGTGGTAACCACTCTTGTAATTCTTGCGGCATGCAATAACTGCACCGCTCGTTGCAACGGTCCGTGATCGAGACACGCAGATAAGAAATCCGATGGCCATAACGATCCTGCATTGCAGCGATACGTTACCGAGAAGGGATTCCTGAATCAACCAGCGTTGACTGAAGGTGACGAACGTAGGAACCTTGAGTATGCGGCGTCGAATGCTCTCCGTCGCGCTGACAAACGGGATACTCGTTGGGACATTGATTTTCAGTAGTTGTGCAACCTCGGAGACGCGCATTTCTCAACATCCCCAGATCTACCAGCGCCTTTCGGCAAGAGATCAGGCGTTGGTAAGTCAGGGACAGATTCGCGAAGGTATGACGATGGACGCGGTGTGGCTGGCGTGGGGTACGCCCGATCAAAAAATTCCAGACAACATGGGTGATCGTCCGACCGAAACGTGGCTCTATGTGCGCTACCAAACGCCTCCCAGCTACGGCGCTCCCTATTATTATGGACCATTCGATTGGTCCTATATCCCGCCAAAATTTCCTTACGCCTCCAAAGGCGCCACTTTTTCAAACGGCAGAGTTTTATTTTTCCAATACGTACCGCCACCACCGCCGCTGTAACGTTATGCAGCTCGTTAGTTCGACCAGCGCTGCCATGAGGTTGCGCTTCAACGCACGGTTTGACTTGCCAAATCGTTGGTCAGTATGGTTTCCTCGCGCCATGAGGCGTCGGATTTTTGTTCGTGCATCGACGCTCGCTGTCGCTGCGGGCACGCTGATTCTCACTGGTTGTTCGACACCGCAAACGCGAATTTCTGAGCATCCGGACTTTTACCAGAGCCTTTCATTTAGAGACCAGGCGCTCGTAAACCAGGGACAAATTCGCATCGGGATGTCACGAACAGCCGTCTGGCTCGCGTGGGGTTCGCCCGATCAAAAAATTGTGGGAAACATGGGCAGAGGCCCGACGGAGACGTGGGTTTATATTTATTACGCAACTTATTATCCACCCTACGGACCGTGGGGTTACTTCGGGGATCCTTTCTACGATCCATTCTATTATTCGTTCTTCCCGCCAAATATCCCTTATCCCAGCAAAGTGGTCACTTTCGCCCGCGGCAGGGTCGTATCCTTCCAATACGTGGCTTCGCATTCCTAGACGCGATCAAAAATTCTGTCGCATTGCGCCGGGCTGCGGATGAATATTCCAGCGGGTCTGATCCATGGCTTACCGCTCATTTCGACAGTTCCTCGATGCTCTTGAACAAGCGGGCGAACTGAAACGCGTCGCGATTCCGGTCGACACCGAACTGCTCATTGCCGAATGGGCGGACCGCGAGATGAAATCGCCCGGCGGCGGAAAAGCTCTGTTGTTCGAGCAACCGATTGTGAATGGAAAAAAATCGGAGTTCCCGGTCGCCATTAACACCATGGGATCGCGACGCCGGATGGCCATGGCGTTACAGGTTTCCGACGTTGAAGATGTCGCCCGCGAAATTCAGCTCATTTTAAAAGCAAAACCGCCCACGGATCTGCGCGAAGGCTGGAATTTACTTAAACAAGGAATTCATCTGCTGCACGCGCGGCCGAAGTCCGTGCGCGACGCGGCGTGCCAGGAAATGGTGCATGAAATAGAGCGTGGCGAAGGCTT
>DATFXP010000058.1:0-22081 GCA_035315785.1 Candidatus Udaeobacter sp.
TATCGCGAGGCGCTGCACTACGCGAAACTGATGGAAAGCAACGGACGCGAAATCTGCCTCAAAACTTTTGGTTACGAAGTTAAGGGCCAAGCTGTTTACAATGGCGTGAAAACCACGCCGAGCCTTCTCATCGTTGGAACAAATGGCAGTTTCCTCACGGCAAACGCTTACACCCTCGGCTACGGTCGGAACTTGAACGACGAAGACGTCGAGCTTTCGCGCCGGGTCATTGTCGTTGGCAAAATGATCGAAAGACGATTGTTCCCGCACGAATCACCGATCGGCAAAGTGGTGAGAGTCAGCGGCCACACATACACAATCGTCGGTGTCCTCGCGGAGAAGGGAACGTCCTTCGGTCAAAGCCAGGATGATCTTTGCATCATGCCAATCACGCGGTTCTTCGAGGACTACGGTGAAGCGAAACGCACGGTGAACATCGCCACGCAAGCGTTCTCCACGGAGACTTACAATCAAACCCTCGATAAAGGCATAAGTGCCATGCGGATCGCACGCGGATTGCGTGCCGACCAGGAAAACGATTTCGAGATTTATTCTAATGATTCACTGAAGAGCGCATTCACCTCGGTCGCGGGCATCGTGCGTATTGGCGCGTTCGTCGTTAGCTTCATCGCGCTCCTAGCTGCTGGGATCGGGATCATGAACATCATGCTGGTGAGTGTTACCGAACGGACAAAAGAAATCGGCGTGCGCAAATCAATCGGCGCACGCAGTCGCGATGTCCTGCGTCAATTCCTCGCCGAAGCGGTGTTCATCTCGGAAGCCGGCGGAATTCTGGGAATCATTCTTGGAATCATCGCCGGTGACCTGCTCGCTGCATGGCTGAAGGTGGACATCATCTTTCCTTACGGCTGGGCCATCGCCGGGCTTCTTGTCTGCTCTGCCATTGGCATCGGCTTCGGCCTCTACCCGGCATACCGCGCCGCTAATCTCGATCCTATCGAAGCGCTGCGGTATGAATGACTGAGGCCTGCGAACAATAAAACTCAGTTAGCACCCTTCGTGCTACTTCAATCCGAGCGCCTTAAAAGTCGCATCGACGTGTTCGAAATGAATATCGAGCGAGCAAAGGCGGTCGATTTCTTCTGGTGAAAGGCGGGCGGCGATTTCGGGTTCGTGCTTTGCGTTCTCGGCGAAGGTCGCCTCGCCTTTCCATGTTTTCATGGCCGCGCGTTGGACGGCTTCATATGCAGCTTTACGCTCAGACCCTGCGCGCGTGAGTGCGAGAAGAATCGATTGACTGAAATACAAGCCCTTCGTTAGGGAGAGGTTTTCTGCCATTCTATCCGGATAAACCTGCAGTTTTTCGACCACACCCCGCAGTTTTGCGAGCATGTAGTCGAGCAGGATACATGAATCGGGCAAAATGATGCGTTCCGCGCTCGAGTGGCTGATGTCGCGTTCGTGCCACAACGCCACATTCTCCAACGCGACCACCGCGTTCCCACGAATTACGCGAGCTAATCCGCTCAACCGCTCGTTTGTGATTGGGTTGCGTTTGTGCGGCATGGCAGAGCTGCCTTTCTGGCCTTCGCCGAAAAATTCTTCTACCTCCAAAACTTCAGTTCGCTGGAGATGGCGAAATTCTGTGGCCCACCGATCGATGCTCGACGCGATCACGGCGAGAGTGGTCATAAATTCCGCGTGACGGTCGCGTTGCACTATTTGCGTCGAAAGCGCCGCGGGTTTCAACCCGAGCCTCTCACACACCGCCCGCTCGATCTGTGGATCGATGTGCGCATGCGTACCAACGGCTCCGCTGATTTTGCCAACGCGAACACGCTCTCGCGTTTGGATCAGACGCTCGATAGCGCGACCAAATTCGTCATACATGAGCGCCAGTTTTAAGCCGAACGTGATCGGCTCGGCGTGTACGCCATGACTACGACCAATCATCGGCGTCATCTTGTATCGGCGCGCCTGCTCTCCAATTACCCGCCGAAGCGCTTCAAGCTCATCGAGAAGGATTTGGCACGACTCGTTCAGTTGTACCGCGAGTGTCGTGTCCAATATATCCGATGAAGTCAGTCCCTGGTGAATCCATCGCGACGCCGACCCGACCGATTCGGCCACATTTTCGAGAAAAGCGATAACGTCGTGGTTCGTTCGCTTTTCGATTTCGAGGATTTTTGGAATTGAGAACCGCGCCTTTTTTCGAATCTCAGCAGCATCCTCTTTCGGAATCTGGCAAAGCTCTGCCATCGCCTCGCAGGCGAGCACTTCAATTTCTAGCCAGATCTCAAATTTGCGTTGGTCAGACCAGATTTTGGTCATCTCTGGCCGGGAATAACGGTCAATCACGGTCGGAACATAAAAGCGACCGCGTTGAGCGAAAAGCGTTTTCGTCCAGATTGGCTCAAAATTCGGCCGTTAGCGTGCGCAGTTTTAGCGCCTTGGCGTTAAAACAAGTCCGCTGAGGGGCCCAGGCGGACACTCCAAGACTACAGCGGCTCTAGCGAACGAACGAGAGTGTTCGCCGGCTGCTTAGCAAACGCGGGCGCGCAGGAACCGTCCGTTATCTTTTACCCGTACCTGGCCGCTGGCTAGAAGGTCCGCGACAGCTGCCACCATTTCGGTGCTGCTGCGCGTGCAGGAACTAACTGCCAGGATCAGATCCCCCAGCGAAGCCTTACTGCGCGGTCTGATCATCTGGCGAAATTGTCGATTTCTTTTCATAATTCGGTCATTTCTGCTCTGAGCAGATTTAATGCCATGTGTCGTTGTGAATAGTTCTTCCATCGTCAAAAGTGAGTTATTCAGTCCTTATCAACATTATCACTGACCGCGGGGCGTCACTTTTGTTCAATTTTAAAACACGAATAAGACGCACACGCCTCAACCAATGAGGACTGCTCATCATCAAATTCTGATTCGCGCCGGCTACCTAAGTAGGGCTTGCCGGGCAGCGCGCTCGTTTTTTGGAGGCTTTAATCCGTTCGCTTTTTATCTGTGAGGCTGACCACCAGGAGATACAGAACTGTGATCACGACGCACGCCATCACGATCGTGTGAAAATTCCCGCTCTCCTTCACGGCTTTGATCAAAGCCGTCGCATTTTTCGACTCGATCATTTCGCGCGTTAGCACTTTTTGGCCAAACCACGTCAGCACAGAGCACCACAGTGCCGAGCCAGCCAGGGTCATAACGCTGAATGTGGCAAACTTCATCCGAATGATTCCGGCCGGAATCGAAATGACATGGCGAATCACTGGCAAGAGACGTGCAAAGAAAATGCCGCCTGCTTCGTAACGACGCACCCATCTTTCGGCCCGCTCTAGTTTATGCTCGCTGAGCAGAAAATAGCGTCCCCACCGACCGATGAAGACCCGTCCGAGCCACAAAGCAGCCCAATAAGTCACCGTTGCTCCGAGCCACGAGCCGAATGTGCCCGCCGCGATCACACCGAACGTGTTTAGTTTTCCCTCCGTAGCGAGAAACGCAGCAGGAGGAATAACGATCTCACTGGGCACTGGAAAGATCGAGCTCTCCATTGCCATGAGCAAAATGATGCCCAGATACCCCCATTGCTCGACCCACTGAAACCATATTTGAACTAGATGATGCATCGCTGATTTGAATCTTTGATTTGCGATTTTCGATTACGCTGGCAGCCGCGCGACTAGTCAATCCGAAATCCGCAATCCGCAATCCAAAATTGAGCTGCCCATCCATTGCCCGGTTCTCAGCTATTCCGGGGTGTTCTCGGCATAAACGGCGTCTTGTCATTCCGAGCGCAGTCGAGGAATCTCTGGATTTGTGCCGCAATAAAACTCGGCCTCGTTCAGTCTAATTCGGAACCCGCAATCCAAAAAACCCATGTCCATCTACCGGCGCGTCCTTCGCTATTACCAGCCGTTCTGGGGACAGACAATACTCGGCCTGCTTCTATCGCTGGTCGGTATCGGCCTGAATCTGCTCAAGCCGTGGCCGTTTAAAATCATTGTGGACGATTTTCTTCGACCAACGCCGACTGCACGCGGAGATTGGCGCACCTGGGTTCCCCTGCTCTGTCTCGGGCTCGTCGTTATTCAATTTGCGTGGGGAATCATTAATTGGATCACGAACTATCTGTTCGTGAAGATCGGACTCCAGGCGCTGCTGAAGCTACGAACCGATCTGTACGCTCATCTGCAACGCCTCTCACTTAAATTTCATGACGCGCGACGGTCTGCCGATTCCAGTTTTCGAGTGGCGTACGATTCGCAGGCGATCCAAACGATCTACAACAAAGGTTTCACCAATATCTTCGCCTCAGTAATCGCGCTGATCGGCACGTTCATCGTGATGTTGAGGCTTGACTGGATATTGACACTGCTATCTCTGGCGATTGTGCCCCTGATCGTGGGGGCGATTTATTTTTTCGCACGCCGGATTCGTAGTGAATCAACCTCGATTCAGGAACAGGAAAGCGCCGTGCTTGCACAAGCGCAGGAAGGACTAAGCTCGATCCGGATGGTCCACGCGTTCGGGCGCGAAGATTTCGAGGTCCGCCAATTTCATCAACAAGCGCAGCAGAGTTTGCAGGCGAACTTGCGGTTGACGTTAACTAACGTGAACAGCGCGCTGGTGATCAGCACTCTGATGGTGATCGGGACGGCGGCGATGTATTATGTAGGAACTCTGCATGTCCTCGCCGGAACGCTGAGCCTCGGTTCGTTACTGGTCTTCAGCGCTTACCTTCTGATGCTATATCAACCATTGGAATCGCTGACTTACACAGCTTGGGCGATGGAAGGCGCTACAGCCGGGGCGAAACGTTGCTTCGAAGTGCTGGATCGTCAGGACGACGTACGCGATTCGCCAAATGCTGTCGAAATTTCGTCCGCAACAGGTGCGATCACGTATCACTCAGTCAATTTCGGTTATGCCGAAAGCCGGGTCGTTTTGCGCGACATCAACCTTTCAATTGCGCCGAATCAAATTGTCGGACTCGTGGGCGGTACGGGCGCGGGCAAAAGTACACTTCTTAGCCTGGTGCCGCGCTTTTATGATCCGACCACAGGTTTCGTGATGCTCGACGGTCGCGACGTTCGCGAGATTACAAAGAAATCTTTGCGCGCTCAGATTGCCATCGTCCTCCAAGACACACTGCTCTTTTCCACCACCGCTCGGGAGAACATCGCCTACGGCCGGCCCGATGCGACCGAAGAAGAAATTATTGAAGCGGCGCGTCGTGCGCAGGCTGACGAGTTTATTCGGCAAATGCCTCAAGGATACGACAGCCTCGTCGGCGAACGTGGAGGGCACCTGAGCGTCGGCCAACGCCAGCGCATCGGAATCGCTCGGGCTTTTTTGAAAAACGCGCCGATTTTGTTGCTGGACGAACCGACTTCTGCTCTCGATCCAGCGACCGAAGCTGCCATCATGGAGACCATCAAAGAATTAATGCGTGGGCGGACAACTTTGATTGCCACCCATCGGCTGGCGACCATTCACAATCTCGACCAAATCATCGTGCTGGAGCACGGACGGATCGTCGAACAAGGCCGCGGCCCCGAACTTCTAACCCGCGGTGGCATTTACGCGAAACTCTATGCATCTGGAAAATTTCCAACCTGACATGACGGAAGCAGCGATCTCATGAGCAACGTTAAAGAAGACCGACGCGTCGAACGCGATTGGTGGCATGAACCGATCCCGCCAAACGTGGAGTTCGGTGAAGGCTTTTATTGCGAGAGTGCGCAAATTTTTCGATTTCTCCGAAGCAAAAAACCGGGCGCAGTCGTTATCGGCAAACATGTCTCGTGTTACGCCGGCTGTTCATTTGCCATCGGCAATGATGGTCAATGCGCGGTTGGTGATTTCACTCTGCTCAATGGCGCGCTGATCATGGCAGAAGAAAAAATCGAGATCGGCTCCCATTGTCTTGTTTCATGGAACGTCGGCATCGCCGATTCCGATTTTCATCCGCTAGAACCGGCGCAACGCCTGATCGATGCGCAAGCGCTGGCGCCCTATTTCAAAAATCGCCCCGCGCGGCCCAAATTGAAAACCGCGCCAGTCAAAATCTGCGACAACGTTTGGATTGGAATGAACGCCGTGATTCTGAAAGGCGTCACGATCGGCGAAAACTCGGTTGTCGCAGCGGGATCAGTTGTCACCAAGAGTGTCGAACCGAACACTGTCGTGGCCGGAAATCCCGCCGTCGTGATAAAAACGTTTACGCGATGATTGGGACAAACGCTCCACGTTCCACGCTCAACGCTCAATCCTCAATTCAGAGGGTTGCACGTTGGGGGTTGGACGTTGGACGTTGGACGTTTTCTCGGCGATGAAACGCAAGCGCATTGTTGTAATGGGCTTCATGGGATCGATGCCGATCGCGGGAGTGGTCTGGCAACACATTCATTATGTCGTGGGGCTGCAACGGCTCGGGTACGATGTTTTCTACATCGAAGATTCGGCGCGTTTTCCGTACAACCCGGAAACATTCGAAGTGAATGACGAGTTCGAGTACGCAGCAAAAATTCTCGATCGCTTAGCGCGCGAGTTCGATTTCAAAAATCGGTGGGCGTATTGCGCACGCTACTTGCCGAACACCCCAACAGCCGGCTTCTCGTTGAAAAAAATCCGGCAACTCTACCACGACGCAGATGCGATCCTGAATGTCTGCGGCACGCAGGAATTCAACGACGACCTGCTCGTTTCCGACCGCATTGTTTACATCGAAAGCGACCCCGGTGTTGAGCAAATCAAGATCGACAAAGGTGTGAAATCGACAGTCGAATATCTGCGCCGGCATCGCGCGCTTTTTACATTCGGCGAAAACGTCGGGACGAAAGATTTCCCTGTGCCGCTGCATGGCTTCAATTGGCTGCCCACACGACAACCAGTCGTGACAGATCTTTGGAAGACGGCCCGCTCGCCTTCTCGCGCAGCGGTGTTCACAACAATCGCGAACTGGTCCACAAGTGGTTTGAAAGACATCGCATGGCGCGGCAAAAAATATTTGTGGAGCAAATCGCGCGAATTTCTCCGGTTCATCTCCGCGCCAAAAGAAGCTGGCGAAATATTCGAGATGGCAACCAACATAAACGATCTCAGAACGCGCAGACAATTTGAGCAAAACGGCTGGCGCCTGACTTCACCGCTGCAAATGAGCGTCGATTATGGGCTCTACCGGAATTACATCCAGCGTTCCAAAGGCGAGTTCACCGTCGCCAAGGACCAATACGTTCGGCTCAACACCGGCTGGTTCAGCGATCGCAGCGCATGTTATCTGGCTGCCGGTCGGCCGGTCATCACGCAGGAAACTCGCTTCACGAAAAACTACGGTGGCAAGAAAGGGCTCTTGTCATTTCGAACAGTGGGCGAAGTGACCGATGCCGTGAAAAGAATTAACGCCGACTATGTGAAACACTCTCGCGCCGCTCGCGAAGTTGCGCGCGAAGTGTTCGAAGCCGAAAGCGTCCTCGAATCGATTCTAGAACGAGCCGGAGTCTAAAATTCCAGCGGGAATGACCAACATTAGGGTTGGAAATTTCGATTGAATCAGCGGACGATGCCTGCATGAAAGTCGCAACGATTATTGCTCGGGTTCTTCTCGGACTCGTTTTCGTCGTCTTCGGTTCGAACATCTTCTTGCATTTCATTCCGATGCCGCCCCCCCCGCCAACCTTAGTGGGAGATTTCACCAAGGCACTTTCTCTGAGTCATTACCTTCACGTCGTTGCCGTATTCCAAATCGTTGGCGGCTTGCTCCTGCTCATCGGACGCTTTGTCCCTCTCGGCTTGGTGTTGCTTGCGCCTGTGATTGTAAATATTGACCTCGTTCACCTCTTGATGGAGCCGAGTGGACTGCCAATGGCCGCCCTAGTTACGCTCCTGTTAATCTTTCTGGTGTGGAGATATCGCGACGCATTTAGAGGAATCCTGACCCCCTGAGTCAGTCATGGCGACAGAAACCGAGAAACAGGCAGCGCATGTCGTCGTACGCGGCAGCGCCAAGAATTTTCAGCAGGAAGTTATTGCAGGTAAACATAAGTTCGTCGCCGACGAACCCGTGAGCGCCGGCGGCGGCGATGTCGGACCGGATCCATACGATTATTTGCTCACAGCGCTCGGCGTGTGCACTTCAATGACAATCGGATTTTACGCGCGACGGAATCGGCTCCCGCTGGGAAATATTACGGTTTCGCTTTCGCACTCCCGCATCTATGCAGCGGACTGCGAGGAATGCGAAACCAAGCAAGGCTTGCTCGACAGAATCGATGTCGAAGTCGAACTCACTGGACCGTTGACTCCAGAACAGCACGCGAAACTGATGCAAGTCGCATCCAAATGTCCCGTTCATCGAACGCTCACGTCCGAGATCAATATCAGATTGTGGGCTGCTGATAGATCCTAGGCGCAGGCAAGAAGTCATAGCCACTGGTTCGCATCAGGACGAATGCGTCCGTGTGCGGACCTGTGGCCGGGTCGTTATTGCGCGCGGCTACTTAAAAGACGGCCCGTGGAGCCGTGGGTAAAGGTGTTTCAGATCCGTTGCTCTTCCAGATCGTACACGTCGAACCAGTGATACACGACGCGGTTACGCGGAACGTATCGGTGAATGTAATTTTCCATGTATTCCTGGAGCTCGTGCGGGAGATCGCTTAGTCGCAGGTCGCGTTCCTGGTTGTTCCAGGCAACGATCTCGACGCGGGGACGTTTCTTCGCGTGTTGCTCGATCCAGACCGCAATCTCATCGTCTGTTGCACCGCTGGCGACCAGTGCGCGAAAATCGCTGTAGTCAATTTCCGCAAAATTCAGCCAGCGCTGATCGAGGGGACAATTCGAATGGTAATCGCCGTGCCAGTCCACGAGGACGGCCCGGCATTTGTCCACGGCACGCGCAGCCAGCACATAACCCGCCAGCGTGGTCCGCGGGCTACGCGGGAATTCTTTGCTGTCCCTCAGATCGCGGGCAAGCAATTTCACTTTTTCAAGATCCTTATGCATACGCTTTTTTTCCTTTGAGTTAGCCGGCTATTGCCGGGTTGATTTTCCTGCGCTGATGACCACCGCTCCGCAGGTGTGAGGCACGCGCGCGCCGTGCTGGGGTTGCCGGCCTAACATTTCTCGAAGCGGTAAAATATTGCCGCACTCCAGTGCGGGCTTGCGATTTCAACAAAGAAATCTTTCGGCGTTTTCCGCCACTCGCCGGATCGATAGACCGCGCCAATCTTCGCCAATACGCCGCCACCAATACTTCCTCAGAAGGAAAGGTCTTCATTTTGCCGCGTCCTCGCTTTCTACCAATCGTTTAAAATTGCCCAGGTATTCCTCCAGCCTCAGCGATAGCTTCGGCGAATCGAAAACCGAACGAATCTTCAATGTCACTTCGGTTTCTTCTTTGGACCGCCGTTCGAACGAGACTATGCCCGACATCAGTGGATCAGACAACATACGCCATGCGATGCGCCGACAGGGAATTTGAAGCACAATGTGGAGAACTCCGTGGCGTTCCTCGCCGTGTGGCCCCCAGGTATAAGAGAACTGGGTATCGTTTATTCTTTGTACGTTCCGCAGCAGTGTGACGAATTCGGGAAGGTCCTCAATACGAGCCCACTGGGCGTAAGTCCGCTCGACAGGCGCATTCACGACGATCGATCGCCGTGCGGCGCTGAAAGGCGCTGACGCAGACTCTTGCGTCGTGTCCTCAGACGGAGAAGCGCCCATATTGCTCCCTCGCAAAAATGCGGCTCCACCCGTCAGTAAAATTAAAAGACCACATGTTGAACACGAGCATCGGATCGTGACGTCGTATACGTCGGCGGAAGATTTGCCGCAATGTTTGTCTGAAATTTTGCTCTCTAGTTTTCATAATTTTGTCCGGAAACAGGATCGACCATTCGCCGCAAGGCGACTACGAAGCGGTCGCAGGATTTTTCACTCCCACAGGAGAGTGAGTGCACGCCACCTCTTTCGAGGGACGAACCAACACTAGCAGGCACCGCCACATAGTTGTAGAATTGTGTTTCGCCGTGAGGTCAACGTCTCGCGGCCCAGTATTTGATGAACTCAGCTGCAAAATCGATTAGTGAAGAGGTAAAGAATCTCCAAGCGTTTAGTTCCAAGGCGCGCGTTTCGTATCACACCTTCCAGCGTGGCATTTTCCGTTATGGATTGGCTGTGCTTTCCGTCGCCCTCGCGTTCGGAATAAAACTTCTTCTCCAGCAAATGCATTTCGGATATCCGCTCAGTACTTCTTTCCTAGCCGCCATCGCGGTCACATTTTGGTACGCGGGAACGGGGCCGGGTATTCTCGCTCTTGTTCTCTCGTGCGCAGCGTTTGGCTTTTTCGTCCTACCTTATCAGGTTGATTATCGAATCGTTCTTGCAGACGGATCGACCAAGCCTGTCTATGCATCGAGGAGTGGCCTTTCGCACCTTCTCTATTTCTTTTACTTCACACTGGTAGCGCTGGTAATGAGCTGGTTTAGCTCATCGCGACGCCGAGCAGAGCAGTTACTCATGCAGGCCCGCAACGGATTGGAACTAAAAGTTGAGGAGCGAACCGCGAAGCTGAGCAAGCTTAACGAGAAGCTGCATGCGGAGATTAATGAGCGCACGCTGGCTGAAGACCAACTCCACCAGACAGAGCAGCATCTGCGCGATCTCATTGCCAATGTTCCGGTGATTTTGTTCGCGCTGGACCGTTCTGGCGTGGTCACTCTGTCTGAAGGCAAAGGTCTCGACAACTTCGGGGTGAAACCGGGAGAACTCGTCGGGCAGTCGATTTTTGATCTGTATCATGACTCACCAGGTCTTCATTCTAATGCCCGGCGCGCTTTGGCCGGGGAGTCAGTGACCTTCGTCACGGAAGCAAAGCATCAGTTTTTCGAGATCCATCTCATTCCAGTCCTCGATAAGAGCGGAAAGGTCGCCGGCGTCACTGGGGTCACCTATAATATTACCGATCGGAGAAAGACCGAACGGGAGCTTCGGCTTGTGATCGATACAATTCCCGCATTGTCGTGGTCGACATTAGCGGATGGACCTAACGAATATTGTAGTAAGGGGTGGATGGAATACACCGGCATGAAGCCGGGTGAAGAACTTGGATACGGTTGGCTGGAGGCATTCCATCCCGAGGACCGAGACGCGCACTTTGCGAAGTGGCGGACCGCAACCGAAACAGGAGGGTTATTTGAAAGCGTCGCGCGAATCCGCGGCGCGGACGGTGTCTATCGCTGGTTCCTGACCCAGGGAGTACCGCTACGAGATGAGTCAGGCAAGATAGTTCGTTGGTATGGCACAAATGTGGACATTGACGAGCGAAAGCGAGCCGAATCTTTGCTCGAAGGCGAGAAGAAGCTCCTTGAAATGATCGCTACGGGCGTTCCGCTGAAAGCAATTTTGAACGAATTGTGCCAAATCATCGAGGAGCAGCGACCAGGAACGCTCGCTTCGGTTTTGTTAATGAATGCCGACGGCATCCATCTAAATGTTATCGCTGGCCCAAAACTACCTAACGAGTGGACTCGGCAAATGGAGCTGATGCCAATTGGACCGTGTGCCGGTTCCTGCGGCACGGCGGCATACCGCGGTTCGCCTGTCATCGTGTCGGATATAGCTAGCGATCCGCTCTGGGACGTGTCGCAACATCGCGCTGCGGCATTGAAGCATGGGCTGCGCGCATCGTGGTCGAATCCCGTTCTCTCTTCGAAGGGAGAAGTCATGGGTACCTTCTGCTTGTACTATCAGGAGCCGCGTGCACCAACTTCCAAGGATCTAGAATTAATTGAATTAGCGACACACCTCGTGCGCGTTGCTATCGAGCGCGATCGTGCTCAGGAAGCATTGCGCGCTTCCGAAAGAGTCGCGCGCAGTCATGTGGAAGTGATGATGCGCAGCCTTGACGTGCTCGCGACCGAATCGGCACCCGAGAAGTATATCGGCGAAATGCTCCGAACAATCGGACAGCACTTGCGGGCGCTTCGCGTGCTGCTCTTCTTGCGTAAGCCTCAGGATGGCACAGTGCGGATGCACCTGGTGATAGAAGATGACCGTCAGGTCGCCGTGCACTCAGATCATCCGTTTGCGCACGATCCTTCCGCGTGGAAAAAGAGACCTCTCTTTCAGGAGTTGTTATTTACGAAATCGCCAGTGGTCGTCGACGATATTGAGGGCGATGCACGTCTCGAGCCGGAATTCCGCGAGTACTTGAAGCGCCACCGGTGCCAAAGATTCATGGCCGTACCGATGTTTGTCTCCGGCGAGCTTCGGGGGTTTATCGGTATTCATCATTCAGAAAGGGGCTCCTATCGAGCTGATGAGATCGAGCTTGCTCAGGCGCTGGCTCATCATGTCATGATGGCCGCGCACGGACAGGAGCTCGTCGAACAGCAGCGTGAGGCAGCCATTCTTAAAGAGCGAACCCGCATGGCGCGAGACATTCACGATACCCTAGCTCAAGGGTTCACAGGCGTGATTATTCAAATGGAGGCCGCCGAAGAAGCGCTCCTGGAGGAGGATTCCGAGCATGCTGTTGGTCACGTCCGTCGGGCGCGTGAACTGGCCCGCGACAGTTTAGGTGAAGCGCGCAGATCGGTGCACGCGCTTCGACCGCAAGCGCTCGAGAAAGCTGCTTTTGCCGATGCACTCCAAGCGATCGTAGAAAACACGGCTGCAGGCACTGCGCTGCAGACGGAATTTCAAATCATTGGCAAGCCCCACCATCTCTCACCCGCTGTCGAAGAAAACCTGCTCCACATTGGGCAGGAAGCGTTGACGAATGCGTTGAAACACGCGCACGCGACCAAGTTTAGCGCCCAGCTCAGTTTTGATTCTGACGCAGTTTACCTGGAGCTGCGCGATAACGGCGATGGCTTTGCTGTCGATGGATTAAACGGCGGAGGGATCGGATTAATCGGCATGAAAGAGCGCGCCGACCAGATTGGCGCGACGGTTAAAGTAACAAGTGAACCAGGTAAGGGCACAAAGATCACAGCTGTGTCTCCGTACCAACCCGCGTAACCAAATGAAATCCGGAACGACCAAGAAAGAAACGAAAAAAAAGGAATGTATTCGCATCTTAATCGCAGACGATCACAGTGTGGTGCGCGAAGGTCTTGTTTCGTTAGTTAAACGCAAGTCTGACATGACCGTCGTCGCCGAGGCGAGCAATGGCCGCGAGGCAGTCGATCTTTGGAAGGAAAATCGTCCGGACGTGGCGCTGCTCGATCTTCGCATGCCTGAGTTGGATGGCGTCGGAGCGATCACACAAATTCGCGAATTAGATCCAAACGCCCACATAGTCGTACTAACGACATTCGATGGAGATGAAGACATCTATCGCGCGATAAAGGCGGGCGCGAAAGGTTATCTGCTGAAAGATGCCGCCCGCGAAGCGTTGATGGAGTGCATTCGCAAAGTGCACGCGGGTGAAACGTCCATACCACCGAGCCTTGCGGCCAAGTTGGCGGAACGCGTCAGCGGCGAATCTTTGAGCGCGCGCGAAATCGAAGTGCTTCAGCGCATCGCAGCGGGCAAGAGTAACAAGGAAATCGGTGCTGAGTTATTCATCAGTGAAGGCACCGTGAAAACGCACGTCAAAAGCATTTTCAGCAAGCTAGATGTTGTGAGCCGCACCGAAGCGGTCGCTACAGCAACACGCCGTGGTTTGATCCAGCTGTAGCGAAACATTTGCCACTGAAATCGCGCCCTTAACGCTGCCTTCGTTTTCCCAGGTCACAGGAATTTTGGCCGAGGGCTCTAATTGCCAAATGGCCGAACGCTAAAAGCGCGATTCACCTATTGACACGCCGTAGCGCAAGCTTGCCACATCCACACAGTGCCGGAGATGATTGTGCTATGAAGCTCTGGACCTGGAAAGAAGAAAACCTTCCGTCGGTGGGGCATGCAGTCCGCACAGCAGTTGCGGCGATGCTCTCGGTGTTGGTCGCGCGGCTGGTGAGGTTGCCCGAAGCATACTGGGCTGTCATTGCCACTCTCGTGGTCATGCAATCCCCGCTGAGTTCGACTGTACCCCTGGCGATCCAGCGGATTGTCGCGAGCGCGTTGGGCGCATCGATCGGGGCAATCGAAGCAGCTTGCTTCGGCGCAAATCTCGTCGCTTTCTCACTCACAATCTTTGTGCTCGGACTCATATCTATTGCGTTTCGGTTGGAAAAGGTCGGATACAGCTACGCCGGCATGACGCTCGCGATCATCGTGCTTATTCCGCGCCCGGAGGCACCATGGATTGCCGCGGTGCATCGTTTCGCGGAAGTATCACTGGGAATTCTAGTTGCCCTCGCGGTGGTGGCTGTCTGGCGGGAGGAGCAGCGGCTTTTCGGTGATGCTAAAGCCGAATAATGAGATGCTACCCAGGCTAACCTACCGGTTAGGCAAAATGCGGTAGTCTGGTCCGGGGCGTTGTTGCTGTAATCGCATGATCGTCGCCCAGTCGGAACGCTTACGCGAGTTTGTCAACGGACAGGCGTTCCCTCGAAAGTAAGAGGCAACGGCTATCCTTCGGCAACACCGTAAAATCTTACGGACGCGCCGTGGTAAGGCAGCTGGCGCGTGACGATGTTTGGGTATGAAAACGACTAAGTTACTCAGTCTAGCCATCACCGCTTTTGTAGCTCTCACTTCGACAACGTGGGCAGGCCCGCACGGCGGTGGAGGCGGCGGAAATTTTGGTGGAGGTGGTTTTGGTGGGGGTCACGCCGGCGGTGGATTTGGTGCTGGCCATTTCGGCGGTTTCAGCGGTGGTCACTTTGGTGGCGCCCGCGTTGGCGGCTTCAACGGAGGCGGTATTCGCGCAGCGCCCACTTTCTCAGGTGGCGGTGTACGTTTTAATAGCAACAGGAGTGTCGGTGGCCTGAATCGAACACCTCAGCAGCTGTCCTACTACACTGGCGCTCGTACGCCTGCTGTCATGCCACGCGCGTCTGGCAAACAGCTGCCGAACCGAACAATTAATTCAAACGCCGGCAGGGTTGCAGCGGTAAATCGTCAGTCAAATCGCGTGAACTCAGTTGTCGGACAAAAGCGAGTCACAAATCCACGATTCTCAACAGCACAAAATCGACAGTCGTTCGTGAAGAATCATGCCTTCTCCCGACATGACGGTAATTGGCATCGCGATTGGAATAGGCATCGTGCCCATTTTGATCATGGTCACGTTTTTGTTTTTGTAGGCGGTTCCTGGTGGGGCCTCTATCCATGGGATTACTATCCCTTCGGTTATGGCTACGGCGATTATCCGTATGATTATTCCAATGATTACCCATACGACTATTCCGGGTACCCGTACGACGGGTATGGGTACTCCTCGTCCGAGCCGTATAGCTACTATAATGGCTATGCACCTTCAGGCCAGTACAGCAACACGGTTGTCAGTTCAGTACAGTCGAAGCTCTCCAGCCTTGGATATTATCACGGCGCGATCGATGGAATCGACGGAGACGAGACCCAAGCCGCTCTTGCCCGATACCAACAGGATCAAGAGCTTAGCGTCACGGGCACAGTCACCCCGGCCACGCTTGGCGCCCTAGGCTTGCCTTACTCCAGCCTCTAAAGCTCGCCGTACAAGATTCAGGCGATCGTTCCAAACGATCGCCTGTTTCGCGTACAACGAAAGCGACCGAAATCTTACTGAGGTGCGACAGTCATTCTGAGTTCCGGAGCAGTTTGACGCTGAAAGGAGGTTTCCATGGCTGAAGAAACCACCCTTGGTGTGCCCGCCCTGTTTGCCCGATCAGTGTTTCCAGAACTATTGCAGCTTACCGGCGATTCCGGCGCAAAAACAATCATCTTTTCCAATCGCGAACGTGTCGCCGAGTTCCCATTTCCAAAGGGAGCATCGACCTCGACACGATCGAAGACTTCGAATCGCTCGCTAAATCCATGCAGCCGGGAATTCTGGAAACCACGTCGGCGACTCGTTGTGCTATAGGCTCCGGCACATTCACGGTTTCGAATTAAGTAATTCGGGCAAGTGATACTGCAGCAGATCCCCAATGCGCTCGATGCTGATATCCGCAGCCGGATAGCTGGCGAGGATTTTCGGATCAGTGGCGTAGTGACCCTGCCTAACGAATACAGTGGTGACACGCGAGCCCCAGAATTCTTTTACCGCAGCGAGGATACGCAATTTGTCGTCCACCAGTACATAATGTTCGGCTGGGTAGCGTTGTCCCACGTCGTCAAGCTCCTGCTCCTTGTGCACGTAAATCAGGACGTGTCCAGCGACCGCATTGGCCAATCCTGAATGACTGATCTTCAATGGTTGGAAAACGACGTCGCCATCCGAGAGAATCACCGCAAGACCCCATCGCTGGACATATTCAATCGCGGTGAGCGCATTGGGGAAAAGACGCTCGGCGAAAGGATAGTTGACGAAAAAATCAGACATACGAAGCAGCTGTTGGGCGTGCGGATGTTTGGTTCGATATCTTTGCAAAGCGCCGAGGTAATCCGCATAGCCCAGTTCGGTTCGCAGTTGCTCGAAAATCTGCCAATATTCCTGCGCTCCATCCGCGCCAATTCCGCTCGCGAGATGACGTTGCAGATCTGCTGCGACTCTGTCGTTATCCAGCAGTGTGTTGTCTACGTCGAACAGGAAGACGACGCGACAAGGAGAATCTTCGCCTTCATTAATTATTTGGTTACGGGACACGTCCCGACCTTAATCGCCCAAATGTCCCGCGTGTGCCACGCCAAAATGCAGTGGCACGCAATTGTGTGTTGTTCGGCGTTCTTCGCGATTAGTGCGACTGCCGCAGTAAAGTCGTCTTAAATTTACCAATGGTTCCGGCGCCGAATTCTCTAGCCTAACGGAATCTAGCTTCCGTGGCCATTGATCCACACTGATCGGCGACGTGCACCCGCTGCGCGATCTGTTTTCGAGGCTTTTGATTACGAGCTGTGGGAACGATCGCGAGCGACCGATTCCGACCAGACTCCGATGAAACAAATAATCCATCACCGCCACTTTATCGTCGCGGCGATACGCGGCCCAAATCGCCTCATCAATTGCACTGCTTAACGGATGTATACTCTTATTGGTCATGCAGCTTGAGTGATAGAGTTGCGAGTAGCCGACTGGAAAACGGTAATGAGCTCTGCAAGCCGCCGATCATACGAGTCGCACATTGGACAATCACCGTTGGCCTCGATCCATTCCGGATGTTGCGCCAGAAGATCGCGATGCAGTTGTTTCTGCAAATCAGCATACGTTCGAATTTGACCCCAGTTCGCCCGCAGCTTTCCCAAGCTTCGCCGTGCCGCCCCTGTGTTCATGACGACAACTCTGGGCTTCAGCGCACGCACCCGCTACGGCGCATTGGAAAGATCTATTGGTGCGCCATCAGTGGGGTCATGGGCTCTCTCTTTCGGATGATACGCTACGGCTTTTGGCAGGTCGCTTGCTTGATTCAAAAACCTCACTAATGCTTCGTCCAATTGGAGCTTGGTCGCGCTGATCAGCTCGTTTAACTGCGGCAGGCTTGTTGCGCTGGATGGGCGCAGTCACCGTTAGCCGCGCCATCAACCACGGGAGCGCGACCTGGGCAGGCTTTGCATGAAGTCGCCTCGCTACCTGATCCAGCGCGTCAAGAATCCTGAAGCCCTGCTCGTTCAGATATTTTTTTCGCGAAATCGCCTCGCGCCTTGTTCGCAACATCGGCCGCAGACCTGTATTTGCCCGTGAGAAATCCGCTCGCCAGCGAGAAATAACTAAGGACTCCTAACCCGTTTTCTATGCACGCCTGTTCGAGTGTTTCCTCGTACTCCGCGGGCTCGTAAAGGTTGTATTCCGTCTGGAGGCACTCGTACTGTGGCAATTCATGCCTTCTGCGCAGTGCCAGTGCATTGGAGAGTCGTTCGGCGCTGTAATTGGATGCACCAATCGCGCGCTCCTTCCTGCTCCATCAACCGCGCGTAAGCTTCAAGCGTCTCATCCAAAGGAGTGTCGGGATCGTGGCTATGCGATTGATAGAGATCAATGTAGTCCGTCTGCAGCGGCCTCAACGAATCTTCGACCGCATTCATGATATAGGCCCTCGAAGACCTTTCTTATCCGAACCCATCTCCAGCCCAACTTTTGTGCCGATAATAACCTTGTCGCGTCTCTCACCTTGTTTGAGCCACTTGCCGATGATGGTTTCCGATTCACCACCATGATTGCCCGGCGCGAATCTGGAATAAACATCAGCACTGTCGATCAGATTAAATCCGGCGGTGACGAAAGTATCGAGCAACCTGAAGGACGTTCGCTCATCGGTCGTCCAACCAAAGACGTTTCCGCCGAACGCCAGCGGCGCTACCTCCAACCGTGAATTACCCAAGCCGCCTTTTTTCATTCCGGTGTTGCGATTTCGAATCGCGCGAATGTCCCGGTCAAAACGCCCGTGTACCTGGATTTGGATGTATTTTTCGCGTGCGAACACGCCGCGGAATAAGCTCCTCTGGGGCCGAAAGAGAATTGCAGTATTAGCTCGTTGCAGGCATTGGAAGCTCCAGCAACCGCCCAATGTTGCCATCGAATGATGTGCTATCTTTACGAATGAAAACAAACGACGGTCGAACTATGGCAAAATCGAATCCGAGAAAGGCAGAGCTTCTTCACCGACGCGACGCGCCACTCGAGACGCGGACGGACCTCACGCGGGATGCGACGAGGGACATTTCAGCAGCAATGAATGCGATTCTGGCGGACGTTTTTGCGCTTTATGTGAAAACGAAAAATTTTCACTGGCACATGAGCGGGCATCACTTCCGCGATTATCATCTGCTCCTCGATGAACATGCCGAGCAACTCTTCGCAATGACAGATGTCATCGCGGAACGCGTTCGCAAGATCGGCGGACTCACGTTGCATTCAACTGGCGAGATCGCGCGTACTCAACGCGTGCTCGATAATGATGCTGAATACGTCGAACCACTGGACATGCTTGCCGAGTTGATGGACGACAACAAAACGTTCACCGCGCGTCTCCGCGAAGCGCACAATGTGTGTGACGAACATCGTGACGTTGCAACGGCCAGTTTCATCGAAGTATGGATCGATGAAACCGAGCGTCGCACGTGGTTCCTGTTCGAAGCCACGCGCTAAGGGAACTGAATTTACCAGCTTCAGGATCTCGCTGAACACTGCGCGCTTTGGAGTGCGGCGACATGTCGCCGCTCTAAAGCACGGATGTGTTTGCGCACCCCAAAAGTAACGCGTTCTTGGTTATCGAATCGCACAGGCAAAATGAAAGGAACAAAATGAAAAACGGAAAGCTAAACGGAAAAATTGCAATAGTAACGGGAGCGTCGAAGGGAATCGGCGCAGGGATTGCGAAAGAACTCGCGGCGGAAGGGGCGTCCGTAGTCGTTAACTACGTGTCGGCAAAACAAGATGCAGATCGCGTGGTAGACGAGATCAGCAAATGCGGTGGCAAAGCGATCGCCATCCAAGGCAATGTCGCGAAGAAGGCAGATGTCGAAAGACTGTTCGCCGAAACAGAAAAGGCTCTCGGCAAACTCGACGTTCTGGTGAACAACGCCGGCGTTTACGAGTTCGTCCCGCTGCAAGAAGTCACCGAGCAGCAATTCCACCGAATGTTCGATACAAACGTTCTTGGAATGCTTCTCGCCACTCAGGAGGCGCTAAAGCATTTGAATCCTGATGGTGGGAGCATCATCAACATTGGTTCTCTGGCCAGTTCGCTGACTCCGCCTACGGCGGTTGTTTATAACGCAACGAAAGGTGCTGTCGATGCGATCACGCGAACTCTGGCGAAGGAACTCGCTCCACGTAAAATCCGCGTAAACTCCGTTAACCCCGGCATGGTGGTAACCGAAGGAGCAGTCGCCGGCGGTTACATCGAAGGCGATATGCGCAAAATGTTTGAATCGCTGACCCCGCTCGGTCGAGTCGGCCAGACGGACGATATCGCGCCTGCTGCCGTATTCTTCGCTTCAGACGATTCCAAATGGATCACTGGCGAAACGCTGTTAATCGCAGGTGGTTTGCGTTAGTATAGAGGAAAATGATTCAGCTACACGGAAGGAGGCCGGCATCATGAAAATGAAATTCTTATGCATCGCACTTCTCGGCAGCGCGGCGCTGACTGTTCAAGCAAACCCAGAAGGCTACCCTCGCGGAGGAGGAGGTTTTCACGGCAGGACGGTTGCGCACGCCGCGCCCGCCGCTCACGCTCCGGTGCGTGGCGGCGGCTTTTCATCCTTCCGCTCAATGCCGGTGCGCAACTTCGGCGGACGGATAACGTATTCGCGGCAACGCTATTCCTCGTTTGGAATGCGTTCGTACCGGCCGACTGGGTTTCGTCAGTCTCCGATTTACCGAAATCGGGCAACGTTTACCCGTTCGGGTGCATTCACGGCTGCAAATATCAACCAGGCGAATCGGTTTGCGCCGCGATTCACGAATCACAGAAATCCAGCCATCACCAACGTGTGGAACCAGCGAAACACCGGAAGCAACTTCCGCAATCGAAGCACACTTTGGAATGGAAACAATCTCCGGAATGGAAACCACCGTCTGCGCGGTGACTGGCAGAAACACGTCTTTGCCCGTCAGTCGGGCGATTGGCATCGCGATTGGGACCATCACAGCAATCATTGGTGGAACGGTCGCCGGTGCTGCTTCATCAACGGATCGTGGGTGATCTTTAGTCTCGGATATGATCCGTGGTGGCCGTGGGCGTGGTCTCCCCCGGACTACTTCGCCTACGGATCGCCATACTCGAGCTACAATTATCCGTCCTACGGATACGACGTCCCGTATTCATACGATTATGATCCTGGTTACTACAACTCCGACGATTACGAGAATCAGATGTATAACGATCAAAATAGTTATCCCGACCAATCGCAGGGTTACTATGATTCCAGTGTTTACCAAACCGAAGCGTACTACGACCAGCCCAGCGATTCTGATGAATCGAATAACTCGACGATTGTCGCCGCGCAGGAGCGACTCGCACAACAAGGCTACTATCGCGGCGAAACAGATGGCGTGCTAAACCCTGAGATGCAGAAAGCGGTTAAGCGTTATCAAATCACAAACGGCTTGCGCGCTACTGGTTACTTGGACACACCGACCCTGGTGGTAATGGGGTTAGGAAACTCGGTGAGTTACTAACAGCATGAATTGACTTCGTAAATTCTAGTACAACCTGAACGAAAGGAATTCCTTATGCCATACGTCACTGCTGGAAAAGAGAACGGAGAAGATGTCCACATCTATTATAAAGACTGGGGAAGCGGACAGCCCATCGTGTTCAGCCACGGCTGGCCGCTAAGTGCCGACGATTGGGATCCGCAGATGCTTTTTTTCCTCAGCAAAGGTTTCCGAGTCATAGGCACCGATCGACGCGGACATGGCCGCTCGACTCAAACCGGCGGCGGACACGACATGGATCATTATGCCGACGATCTGAAAGCCGTCACCGATCATCTCAACCTGAAGGATGCGATTCACGTTGGCCATTCGACTGGTGGCGGCCAGGTGGTACGCTATCTCGCTCGGCACGGGGATGAAAATGTGGCGAAGGCGGCGCTCATTAGCGCCGTGCCGCCGCTGATGGTGAAGACGCCGAACAATCCGTTGGGCGCGCCCAAATCGGTGTTCGACGATCTCCAGGCGCAGCTCGCGGCCGACCGAGCCAAGTTCTATTACGATCTGCCGGCCGGCCCGTTCTATGGGTTCAACCGTCCCGGTGTGAAAACGATCGAGCCTATCGTTTGGAACTGGTGGCGCCAAGGGATGATGGGCGGCGCCAAGGCGCATTACGATGGCATCGTCGCGTTTTCGCAGACCGACTTCACAGAGGATTTAAAGAAGATCTCGGTGCCGGTCCTAGTCATGCATAGCGAGGACGACCAGATCGTGCCCTATCAGGCGGCTGGCCCGCTTTCAGCCAAGCTCCTCAAGAATGGCACGTTGAAGACATACAAAGACTTCCCGCACGGCATGATCACAACGCAAGCCGACGTCATCAATGCGGAACTGCTCGCGTTCATTCAATCATAGTCATGAATGCGAAGGCGGGGACAACCAGTCCCGTCACCATTATTCGCGACGCTGCCGCGACCGCGAAGATCAATGTTACCAAACTGC
>DATFXP010000059.1:0-27061 GCA_035315785.1 Candidatus Udaeobacter sp.
ATCATCATGATCAGCACGAGAATGGTCGTCAGCAGCGCGAATTGCTTGAAGAAGACCGCTAGCCGATCCGCAGCGTAAAAGTTCCAGAAACCGGTAGCGTGAGCAAGTGAGGGGGAGGGAACGACAAACAAACTGGCAATGAGAACTATCGTGAGCCCGGTAATTGCAGCGAAACCTAAAACGCGATTATTAATTTTTCCCGCAAACGCTTCGATCATTAGGATCATCATCCCGAGGACCAGCACCGCAATCTCAAGTAGAGGTGCGGTGATCATCGGATGCTGTAGCCACGTCCCTGTGGGGCGTCTTCTCGGCCCGAACTAACAGTTTGCGGACGGCGCACATCGCCGTGGCTACAGGTTTGCATATCTGCAGTGGCAGAGTGAATACTGCCGAATGTCGGCGCCACGCCTCGCACAAAAATTTGCGGAAAGAATCCGAAGCATAGAAGTGCTGCCGCGAGCAACGTGATAGGCACACGTAACACTGGGGTCAGATCGGGCAGTTTTTGCCATTGCTCGCGAATAGAGCCCATGAACGTCTTTCGGTAGGCGCGCAACATGTAAACTGTCGATAGCACGACGCCCCACAGCGCAAGTACCGTCGCGATTTGGAAAATATGCATTCGGCCGATTTCCCAGCCGTTCTTGAACGCGCCAAAAAAGATCATGATTTCGCCGGCGAAATTGGCAAAACCCGGAAGGCCTATTGCGGCAAATACGCCAAACCCAAACGCCAGTCCGGCGAAAGGCATCACTCTTGCAAGTCCTCCTAGCTCATCAAAAGCCAACGTGCCCGTCCGTCGGCGTACTTCACCTGCAATACCAAATAGCAGCGCGATCGAGAGACCGTGAGCGAATATCAACACAACGGCGCCGGTTACGCCGAGAATCCCGAAGCTGGCGATTCCGAGGAAAATGTATCCCATGTGCATCACGCTTGAATAACCGAGCATCCAATCGAGCCGTTTCTGCGCGATCGTCACCAGTCCGACATAGATGATGTTGCCGAGTAACAGCACGATGAGCAGAGTCGCCCAGTGATGCGCGCCTTCGGGTAGCATCGGAATGGCCAGGCGCAAGAGCCCATACAGTCCGAATTTTTTCAGCACGCCTGCGTGTAGCATCGCAGCGGGTGCAGGCGAGGCGGCATACGCTTCGGGTGCCCAAGTGTGAAACGGGAAAAGCGAAATGAGAATTCCGAAACCGATAAGCAGCAGCAGATAAACATGCCGTTGCGCGTCTGGAGAGATCTGGCCCATTCCCGCCGCAGTCTGCAACACGCGAATATCGAAACTCCGCGAGGCGAGGGGGAAGCTCTGGTAAAGCAGGATCAGGCCAAGCAACAGAATGAAACTGCCGATGGCCAGATAGATCGTGATTTTCCAAGCCGCTGCGACCCGATTCCCGCTGCCCCAGATTCCGATCAACAAGAACGTGGGAATCAGTGCTAGCTCGTGAAACGCGTAAAAGAAAAATAAATCGATTGAGGCAAACGCGCCGATCGCTCCGGCGGAAATGAAAAGAAGGCAGGAATAAAACGCGTGTTCATATCTCTCGATCGTGCCGGCGAACCATACGGCGGCCAGCGTGACGACGCTGGCGAGCAGAACCATGATTACGCTCAAGCCGTCGACGCCAGTGGTGAAGCTCAGCCGCCACTCGGGCGATATGCTAAATGACGTGACGTGTTGGAAGTCGGCGTGACTGTGATCAAAGGATGCGAACAGAAATAGCGCCGCGGCAAACGTTAAGACAGACGCTGTCAGCGCAGTCTTCCGCGCCGGCGCACCCAGAATGATCAAGACGGCCGCAACGATGGGACAAAAAATCGTGAACAGAACCATTAGCGGAAAACTGCGAAGTAAATGAGAGCGACAACACCGATGCCGAAGAGAAACGCGTAAGCTTGAAGATTGCCGACTTGGATTAGTCGCAAGACCGCACCGATGCCCCACGTGCCTCGACTGCTTCCGCCCACCGCCCCTGCATCGATGATCCAACGATCGATAAAGGCTGCCACACGAGCGAGCAGCTCCTGCGTCCAATCAATCAGCCAGCCATAGAACTCGTCGAAATAGAATTTCCTTCGCAACAACTCGATCTTTACCGGCTCAGTCGTGCGTCCCTGGTAAAGAGTGATCGCGAGTCCAACACCGAGAATCAGTGCGATGATCGCTAACACAGGAACGACGACCGTTGCTTCTTTTTCGGTGGGGAGAGTCAGAAAGTTTCGAGCGAAAAATGCAAATCCGCCGAGCGTTGCGAGAACGGCGAGCACGATCAAAGGCATTGTCATGACCGGCGGTGACTCGCGGCCTTCGCGGGCGCTGTCGCTACGTGGGTTGCCGAAGAAGACAATGACGAGCATGCGTATTACGTAGAAGGCGGTCAGGAGTGCGGTGAACAACGCCAGGACGAAAATCGGAAGGTTGTGTTCGTAGGCGACCGCGAGAATCGCATCCTTACTGAAAAATCCGCTGAACGGCGGACAGCCGATCAATGCCAGTGCGCCAGCACCGAATGTGGCAAAAGTGATCGGAAGTTTTCTGCGCAGACCGCCCATCTTCCAGATGTTCTGCTCGTGATGGAGCAGTACGATGATCGAGCCGGCCGCGAGAAACAGGAGCGCCTTGAAAAACGCGTGAGTGAAAAGGTGGAACATGGCTGCCTGGTTTGAGGCGAGACCCACGGCGATCACCATGTAGCCGAGTTGCGACAGCGTGGAATAGGCGAGAATGCGCTTGATATCGTCTTGTTGCGTCGCGATCAGCGCGGCCATCACGGCTGTGACTGTGCCGATCCACGCGACGACCAGAAGCGCTGTTTGTGAAGCTTGAATAATGAACGCGACGCGCACCAGCATATAGACGCCGGCTGCAACCATGGTGGCGGCGTGGATCAACGCCGAAACTGGCGTCGGACCTTCCATCGCGTCCGGCAACCAGACGTGCAGCGGAAATTGGGCCGATTTTCCGACCGCGCCGCAGAAAATTAAGAGCGCGACAATTGCTACAAACGTTGCATGACCGCCGAACATTGGCATTCGCGGCGTGACCTCGGTGAAAACGACTGACCCAGTGGTCATCCAAAGCATCAGGATGCCAGTCATGAATCCGAAATCACCAACCCGTGTGGTGATAAATGCTTTGTTCGCTGCGTCGGCTGCGGTGTCTCGAAAAAACCAGTGACCGATCAAAACATACGACGTGAACCCGACCAATTCCCAAAAAATGAAAAGCATCACGAAATTGTTCGCAACAACGATTCCCAGCATCGCGAACATGAAGAGCGACAGCGCCGCGAAATAACGCGACTTGCCTTGGTCGTCCCGCATGTAACCTAGTGAATAAATGTGAATGAGCGCTCCGACGCCGGATACGAGGACGGCCATCGTTCTGCTCAGTTGATCAAGCGTCAGTCCGAGGGGCACTCGAAAGATCGGCGGAATATCGAGCCAGATGAACTCAGGCGCGGCCGTAGCTGACTGACCGAAGATCAAGCAACTACAGCAAAAACTTACCAGCACCGCGGTAATGGAAATTGCACAGCTTAACGATTTCCATCGGAGCGTGAAGAGCGTGATGACCGTCGCGCTTGTCAACGGTGCGAGAAGGATGAGCCACGGATAGAATGAGTTCATTGCTCCCTCTGATTCGCGCGTCAGAACTTCAAGCTGGTAATGTCGCCGACATCGGTCGTTTGCCTCGCGCGATATAGCGCGACGAGAAGCGCGAGCCCGACTGCCACTTCAGCGGCGGCCACTGTGATGACGAAAAACACGAACACCTGCGCGTTATAATCCGGCACCCCGTTAGCTTCGACACGAAATCGCGAGAAAGCGACGAGCGAGAGGTTGGCCGCGTTCAACATCAGCTCGAGCGACATCAAAATGACAATCAGGTTCCGACGTAGCATCACGCCGGCCAAGCCGATCGTGAAAAGGATCGCACTAACGACTAAATAATCGCCAAGCGTGATCATGTTACCGTGGTTCCCGTCGGCTCAAAAAAACGACCCCGATCGTGGCAACGAGCACCAGGACGCCGATGATTTGGAAAGGCAGATTGTAGTTTGTGAAAAGTAGCCGGCCAATGTTCCACACATCATCCGTCGTCGATCTGGCCAGCTGCGGAAAGGTCTGTCGCGCATCTTTAAAATGCCCAACGACAACGCAGATCTGAATGAGCAGGATTACCGCCACTCCAATGCCGCCCACGGCCGCGAGCCAATTGATTCGGCGTCGTTCTTCGGCGCGGATATCGAGAAGCATGATGATGAAAAGAAAAAGCACCATTACCGCGCCTGCGTAGACCAACACCTGAATAATGCCTACGAAAAACGCATCGAGTGACATGAACAGCGCTGACAACCCGAGGAATGAAACAACCAGGCTAAGTGCACTCGCGACTGGGTTCCGATTGAGCACGACAGCCGCGCCAAAAATCACGGTCAGCACTGCAAAAATCCAAAATAAGAATGGGGGCATCGTGTTATTGGAATACTGGAATAGGGCAGTAATGGAGTAATGACTTTATCGCGCTGAGCAACACTCCAGTTCCGCTCATTTCTTTTCGTTCCATTTCAGTACCACGCCGTGCATTACGCCGCCGATCTCGAGAAGTTTCTCCTTGTGGTGCACCATGTCAGCACGCGTGAAGCCGGTGATGGCGTAATCTTTGCGGAGAAAAATCGCCTGCTCCGGACAAACTTCCTCGCACATCCCGCAGTAAATGCAGCGGATCATGTCGATATCGAATTCTTGAGGAAATTTTTCGACCTTAGCGAAACGGTCGGTCGGAAAAATTTCGCCGGGAATAATTTTGATCGCGCGCGGCGGACAAATGAATTCACAAAGTTGACACGCCACACAGCGCACCCGTCCACCAGCGTCGCGCACTAGCGCGGGTGCGCCGCGGTAATGATCGGGCAGGTGACTGTCCCATTTTTGCTCCGGATATTGCATCGTTACCTTGGTGCGTCCGAGCAGCATATTCTTGAAATGCCTCAACGTGATAGCCAGACCCGAAGCAATGGCTGGCAGATACAATCGCTCGCGCCAGTTCAACTTCGGTCGTGGAACGGTGATGGTCATGATCAGAATGACGAATGACGAATGACAAAGCACGAACCACCGAACATTTTGCGCCAGTGACCGCTTGTTCGGGCTGCTGTACACAGATTTATTTCGAGCATTGTCATTCGGATTTCGTCATTTACTTGGGTGTAAACCTTATTAGCCCCGCCACGATGAAGATATTCACCAGCGCAATCTCGAAAAAGAAAAGCCAGCCCAGTCGCATCAGCTGATCCCATCGAAATCGCGGGAGCGTCCAGCGAACCCACATAAACAGGAAAATCACGACGGCGACTTTTGCGAAAAAGACTGCGATGTTAATCAGGCCAAAGATCCATCCGTGCGAGCCATCGGGTATGCCCGGAAAATGCCAGCCGCCAAAAAATAACGTCACCACAACAGCGGACCCGGTGATCATCGCGGCGTATTCGCCGAGAAAGTAAAGCGCGAACTTCATCGAGCTGTATTCGGTATTGTAACCGCCGGCGAGCTCCTGCTCGGCTTCCGGCAAATCGAATGGCAGCCGGTTTGTCTCGGCGAAAATCGCAATCATGAACACGAGGAAGGAGATAATCATCGGAATTGTGAGCAGCCATTTCCATGGATTCATCCAATCCCCAACGAAAGGCGCAATAAACCAACCGTGTTCGACCTGGTAATGCACGACGCTCGTTAGCCGCAGACTTCCAACGATGAGAAAAACCGGGATGACGGCCAGCCCGAGCGAAAGCTCGTACGAAAGCATTTGAGCGCTGGAACGAATCCCACCCAGGAAAGGATATTTCGAGTTAGACGCCCAACCGCCAATGACGATTCCGTAAACACCTAACGAGGAGATAGCGAAAACAAAGAAGATTCCGACGTTTACATCGGCGATTACCATCGGTACGCCGAACAACGTGCTGCCGAACGGGACCACCGCGATGGTGATGATAGCCGGCATGACAGCGAGGCATGGAGCCAGCCAGTAGTAAAATGTGTTGGTCGAGTGCGGCGTAAAATCTTCTTTCAGCAGAAGCTTGAACATGTCCGCTAAGGGCTGAAGAAGCCCGGCGGGCCCAACGCGATTCGGCCCGACGCGGTCCTGGATAAACGCGCTGACCCGGCGCTCCGCGTACACGGCGTAAGACACCATGAACAAGATCACCCCTAGTACAATCGCGATCTTCAGTAGTGAGGTGATGATGAAAAAAAAGTCCATCGTCGTTATTTCTACTGGCGAGGCGCCGCTTGCGGTTCGGTTTGTCGAATCTTCGGTGGACCGGGATGAGCTTGTGCGTGATCCAACTGTGAGCGAACAGCGCGACGCGCATCCTGGACGGCAATCGCTTGCTCGATGGCTTCTTCGTCGCTGGGATGCGTCGGCGGCAATTCTTCCATTTTCAGAATCTGAGTGCCGAGATCGCCGATCTTGCTAAGACTTAACCCGGCAAATTGTGGGACTGTTTCGTTGATCCGGCGGAAAACATCTTCGATCGAATGAAGCGAGTCGCCACCGCCGATCGCCTGAAGGAGATCGCGTAAAACCTCCCAATCATCGCGAGCATTGCCGGGCGGGCGAACGGCGCGATTTAGACGTTGCAAGCGGCCTTTGCAGTTGACCAATGAGCCACGTTTTTCGGCAAACCCGCACGCGGGCAGAACAACGGTCGCGTTTTTCGTGGCTTCGTTAGGCAAAGTATTCATCACGACCAGGGCTGGCATTCGCGCGAGTTCGTCCACCGAGAGGCCCAGGTGCATCGCATTCTCTTTCAAAATCACCAACGCTTTGATTGCTCCTGATCTCACCGCGCTGGCAATCGTCACCAGTTTTGCGCCTGGCGTGGAACTCGAACCTAGAATCAACCGCGCGCCGTTCGTGTTTGGATTGCGATCTTTGCTCACCAAAATGTGGTCTGCTTTTCCACGCCTTGGGACGATATCGATCCACTTCACGCCTAACGAGTTCGCCAATTGCGCCGTTAACCAAAGCTCTTCGTTAGTCATTCTTCCCGAAGCGACGATGGCAATCTCAGGACCGGCAAACTGCTTTAACTGGAGCGCTGCTTGCCCAATCGCAGTTGGCCAATCGGCGGGCACCAATCTTCCCTTCGAACGAATCTGCGGCTCCAGCAAGCGGTCCGGAGCTTCGAGATACTTGTAATTGAGCCGGCCAAAATCGCACATCCAACAAGAGTTAACGTGATCGTTCTCGCGAGGGGTTAGCCGATAGATCACGTCCTCGCGAGTTCCGATGACTGTGTTGCACCCCGTCGCGCAGGTTGTGCAGATGCTCTTGGTTTCTTTCAGGAACCAGACACGCATTTTGAAACGGAAATCGGTCGAAGTCAGCGCGCCAACGGGGCAAATGTCGACGGTGTTAAGTGAATAGTTGTTATCCAAAGACCGGCCAGGATGCGCAGTGAGCACGGTATGACTGCCGCGATTGACGAACCCGAGCACGTCGTCATGCGCAATTTCCTGGCAGAAACGGATGCAGCGCGAGCAGAGAATGCATCGTTCGTCATCAAGCGTCACCCTCGGGCCGAGCTGTACATTCTTTGGTTTCTTGACTTTGTTCTCCAAGAAACCCGATTGAGAGTTGCCATAGTCGACACTGAACTCCTGCAACTGACATTCGCCGGCCTGATCGCAGATCGGACAGTCAAGCGGGTGATTTATGAGAAGAAATTCCATGACGCCGTGCCGGCATTCCTTCACCAGCGGTGAGTCGGTGCGCACGGCCATGCCTTCAGCCACATCCTGTGCGCAGCAAATTTGAGGGCGCGGCATCCAGTTGATGATCGGCTTGCCGTCGGTGTCGAGCTCCGGCTTGTGATCGGGCCCGAGCCTTGGAAATCCCATTTCGATCAAACACATCCGGCAATTACCCGGCGAGCTAAGCTTTTTGTGATAGCAATACCGCGGCACGAAAACCCCAACCTGCTCGCACGCCTCGATCACACGCGTGCCCTTCGGAAACTGATGCCAGACGCCATCGATCTGGACGTTCAACAGCGGAACTGATGCTTCGTTAGGCATATCTAAGGAAAGCAGGAACGCAGGAAATTTTTATAGTTGTAGATCGGTTATCTCGAAGCCTCGTTCGCGACGAACTCGTTTTACTGTCAACGGCATCGACGAAAAATTTAGGATCAGTCCGTCCGATAAACTGGCAGCTTTAAGATAGCTACGGACGATCGCGAAGTGAATCTTTTCCAATGCTTCAACAGCCTTTAATTCAATGACAATTTTCTCTTCGACGAGAAAATCCAGGCGATGCTCGCCGATTTGGTGGTCGCGATAGAAAAGTGGAATGGCTTTTTGCCGTACAAAGGCAATTCCACGGATAGCGAACTCAACCGCGAGTGCCTGCTCGTACACGGATTCGAGAAATCCGGGGCCAAGCTCACGATGAACCACAATCCCCGCGGCAATGATTGACTCTGTGGTTTCTGAATCCCTCAACAATGTTCCTGCGTTCCTGCTTTCCTCAGACATATCAAATGATTCCTTTTGCCCCGGCTTTTTCCCAGCCGGGGTCGTGGGCCATGGGGACGGTGGAAATCGATTCTTCCTCGATTAATTCTTCCGATGTGTACTCCGGCGGGAGGGGTGGGGGAATGGGTTTTTGGGCGCGTGCCGCAAATTCCTGCGGGAATTTTTCGACGAAACTCTGTGTCGGCCACGCACAGGCTTCGCCAAACGCGCAAATAGTGCGGCCCGCGATGTTATCGCCAATCGTTTTCAGTTGTTTTGGATCTTCGACAACGCCACCGCCGCGCAACATGCGATCGGTGATTTTCTGCATCCACAGCGAGCCTTCCCGGCAGGGTGTGCATTGGCCGCAACTCTCGTGCGCGTAAAACTTATTGATATTGTTGAGGACCCAAACCATGTCGCGCGAATCATCCAGCACGATCACGCCGCCGGAACCCGCCATCGACCCCGCGGCAGCAAGTGAATCGAAATCCATTGGGATATCGTCGATCGAGATTTCGCGTTCGCTTGTCGAGCCCTCGGCCTTTCTTTCCTTCAGCTTGAAGCGCTCATCGGCGCGCAACACTTTCGCGGAACTGCCGCCGGGAATAACTGCCTTTAGTTTCCGGCCCGGTCGCAAGCCGCCGGCCATATCGTAAATCAATTGGCCCATCGTAACCGCGCCGACTTCAACTTCGAAGTAGCCTGGACGCTGTACATCGCCACTGACGCAGAGAATCCGTGTGCCGGTGTTGTTAGGCCGGCCGAGGCGCGCATACTCAGCGCCGCCCATGGCGATAATATGTTTAATGTTACAGAGCGTCTCGACGTTATTGACAATAGTCGGACACATATAGAGACCCAGCACCGCTGGAAAATAAGGCGGCTTGATCCGCGGATAACCGCGTTTCCCCTCGAGCGATTCAATTAAACCCGTTTCCTCACCGCAAATATAAGCACCGGCGCCGCGGTGAACGTAGAACTCAACGTCGAATCCCGACCCAAGAATGTTTTTGCCAAGGAAATTATGCCGGCGCGCTTCCTCGATCGCACGCTCGAGGATTCTCGCGCCTTCCGGGAATTCTCCACGGATATAAATGTACGCGGTGTGCGCTCCGAGGGCGTAGCACGAGATCAACATCCCTTCGAGCAACTGGTGCGGATCCTCGTGAATGATGTAGCGGTCTTTGAATGTGCCCGGCTCGGATTCATCAGCGTTGCAGATCAAATACACCGGCCGCTTTTCGTCCGGCTTGATAAAGCTCCACTTCAAACCGCAGGAGAATCCCGCTCCGCCACGGCCGCGGAGTCCTGAGTTTTTGACTTTGTTGACGAGATCATCGCGCGACAGAGTCAACGCTTGCTTTAATTGTTCGTAACCGCCGTCGCGCAGATAACAATCGATGTCGGTCGTCCAACCGGGACGCCCGATATTTTTGTAGACCAGACGGTGCTCCAAAGGGTGCGGCGGCCACGCCAATCCTGGATTGGCGATTGTGGATGTGCGTTTGCCAATTAGGCCGGCTGCCAATTCTGGATTTACCTTCTCGAGCAGTTCATCGCCAACCATGCACACTGGCGCGGTGTGGCAGCAGGCCAGGCATTCAACAAATTCGACGCTGCAAGTTCCATCGGCAGTGACGGCGATCGGCCTATGCATTTGTTCGCTATCACTCGGGCGCCGGATACCGAGACTCGTGCATAAATTTTCCATTACATCCAATCCACCTGCCATCGCACAACTCAGTGTGCGGCAGATCCGGATATGCGTTTTTCCGGCCGGATGCTGGCGAAACATTGGATAAAACGTGACCACCTCGAGAATGTTTATTGGTTGGAGGGCGAGTTTTTCCGCGATCCAGAAAATCCCTTCGTCGCTGACGAGCCCGAAGTGTTCTTGCCACAAATGCAACAGCGGCAGCGCCGCGCTGCGACGGTGCTCGCTCGGATAACGCGCAATCGCCGCGTCCATTCTCTGCTTCAGTTCGGCTGGGATTTGGATGCGCGTTACGTCTGCCATCGTTGAACCTAACCCAGCGCAGTGATACGCGGCAAATCGCGTTTCGTGCTGTAGTCTCCGCTGTCCTCAGCGGAATGTTGCGAGGCATCGGCGCACAGGTCGCTGGGAGACAACGGACTGCGCAGCGAATCAATCGGAGATCGTGCTGTCTTTCGACTGGACCTTGTCGTCCTTGAAAACGATCGTGACGGTGTCTTTGCCCTGACGATAAACGTAAGTCGTCTGCTTTAGGACCGTCGGGTCCTCATTTTTGGCCGAGGTGGGCTGACCCAAAATCGATTCCACCTGTTTCTTCGACATGCCTTCCGTGACCTGATCCACGTTCGCCTTGGTGATTCGCTTGCCGATGCAAGAAACTGAGAGCGCGATCAAAACTACAAGCGTTAGGCGCGCAAGTGTTTGTAGTAATGATTTCATGGTCCTATCACCTATCGCATTCGCCCATCACGAAGTCCAGACTGCCGAGCACCGCGGGTACGTCACTAACCAGGCAACCGGGCAAAAGCTCCGGTAGGATGCTGAGGTTCACGAACGATGGCGCGCGAATTTTCAACCGATAAGGAACTCCGCCCCCTCTGCTATTGATGTAAAAGCCAAGCTCGCCCTTGGGATTTTCGGCCCCGAAATAGACTTCGCCTGGCGGCGCATCGAGCCCTTCAGTCACCACAATGAAATGATGAATTAATTCCTCCATCTTTGTCATCACTCGCGATTTCGGAGGGGTCATGTTTTTCCAATTCGAAACATTGATCGGACCGCCAGGCAGTTTATCGATGGCCTGCCGCAAAATTCGTGTGCTCTGACGCATCTCCTCGACTCGCACCAGGTAACGATCGTAACAATCGCCCGCGCTCCCGATGACAACGTCGAAATCGTACTGATCGTAATCGAGATAAGGATGTTTACGGCGCAAATCGTGTTCGATTCCACTTCCCCGCAGGTTTGGTCCCGAAATCGCATACGCAATCGCGCGCTCCTTCGAGATGACGCCGATGTCTTTTGTGCGATCGACAAAAATCTTGTTCCGGGTCAACAGCCTGTCGCATTCGTCAAGACTCGGACCAAAGTCTTCGAGGAATTTTTCGAGTTGTGGGATAAACGCCTCCGGAAGATCGCGGATTTGCCCACCAACTCGCGTGTACGAGGTGGTAAACCGTGCGCCAGTCAGCAGTTCGAAGAGGTTATAAAGCTTTTCGCGCTCGGTGAACGTGTAGAGAAAAACCGACATTGCGCCGAGATCGAGCGCCAGCGCGCCGAGTCCGAGGAGGTGCGATGAAATACGCGATGTTTCGCAGCAAATCGTTCGGATCGCTTTCCCGCGCGGCGGAATGTCCCAGTCCATTAATTTTTCAACCGCGAGCGCGTAAGCCACGTTATTCGACAGCGGCGCGAGATAATCGAGCCGGTCGGTATACGGCACGAATTGGTTATATTGCATATTCTCGGCGATCTTTTCGTCGCCGCGATGGAGAAATCCGACATCGGGCGTGGCTTTAGTGATGATCTCACCATCCAGTTCTAGCACGAGCCGCAAAACGCCGTGCGTGGCTGGATGCGACGGCCCCATGTTGAGCACCATCTTCTCGCCAATATCGTCCTGCCCAGGCTCGTGCAGTGCCGCATCGGCTGCGGCCACCCGGGTAACCGGGTCGGGTGATTCGATCTCGCGCGTCGTGAATGGCATCTCCAAGAAGTTACAATGTTTTGGGTAAGATTTACGCTGCCGAGCGCGGCTTTCCTCCGCAAGCGATTTCTGGGGAGCGGTCGCTTGTGGCGTGCGCTCCCCAGAACACACTCGCGCTGGGATCAAAACACGATTAACTACGTCCGCATATGCCAAAAAGAGTCGCACTACTTTTCGCTGGTCAGGGCGCGCAATGCGTTGGAATGGGGCGCGATCTCGCCGAACGATATCCCGTCGCAGCGGATTTGTTTCGTCAAGCCGACGAAATTCTCGGTCGAAGCTTGAAGGACATCGCCTGGAACGGACCGATCGAGGAATTGACCAAGACCTCAAATTGTCAGCCGGCGCTCTATGTTCATTCGCTCGCGGCGCTGGCTGCGTTGCGCGAGGTCTTAGGCGAGTTTGAAGTCGGCGGTGCGGCTGGTCTGTCGTTAGGGGAAATCACCGCACACGCGGCGGCAGGCACGTTCGATTTTCCGACCGGCCTGAAGCTTGTGCAAAAGCGCGGCGAATTCATGGATGAAGCGTGCGAAACAACGCAAGGCGGGATGGCAGCGATGATCGGTGGCTTGGAAAACGATGTGCGCCGGCTCGCAGCGGATGAAGATGTGGACATCGCCAATATCAATTCATCTAATCAGATCGTTATTTCCGGCGAGTTGGCGAACGTCGAGACTGCGGTCGGTGTTGCGAAAGAATACGGCATAGGCCGCGCAATGATGCTCAATGTTGCGGGCGCATATCATTCGCGCCTCATGGAAAGTGCCTACGTGAAGTTGGAGCAAGTGCTTGCCGATGTTCCGATGCATTCGTCGCATTTTCCCGTGATCAGCAACGTAACCGGGGAAGAGGTGAAAACGCCGGAGGAAGTCCGGGAAACTCTCCGCGATCAGGTCACCGGCACGGTGCGGTGGACAGATTGTATGCAGCGTCTTATCGACCTCGGCTGCGATTTTTTCATTGAGCTCGGCCCGGGGAATGTGCTCGCAGGGTTATTGAAACGCACGAACAGGGCCATCGCTGTCATCTCCATTGGCGATGCCCAATCGGTTGATAATTACCATGAGGCGCTATAGCCGCTTCGCTGTGCGAAGCGTTAATCTTTGTGCCTGGAATCGTTGCCCGCACGGCGATGGCTACAAGATCGACAATTGTGTTTGGTCGTCGTAATTGTGCCGCATGACACTGCAACAGCGTGTGGACTCGGATCTGAAGGAGGCGATGCGCGCCAAAGACGCAACGAAACTGGCCGTTTTGCGCATGCTTAAATCGGCGTTGAAATACGCGGCGATCGAAAAATCCGGCGCGGAAGCCGAACTCAGTGACGCTGAAGCCATTCAAGTCATTCGCAAGCAAGCGAAGCAGCGCCAGGATTCGATCGAAAGTTTCGAGAAAGGCGGTCGGGCTGAATTGGCTAACAAAGAAAAGGAAGAGTTGGCGCTTTTGAACACTTATCTGCCACAAGGGATGAGGCCGGACGAGCTGACGAAAGTCGTGAGCGAAACCATTGCTGAACTCGGCGCCACATCCAAAGCGCAAATGGGCAGCGTAATGAAAGCGTTGCAGACGAAGGTAGGTGGTCGCGCGGATGGGAAGACGCTTAGCGCGGAAGTACAAAAGCAGCTTTCGTGATTAGTTGAAGCGTTACAGCGTAAACAATCGCCGCCGCTTCAACGCTTCAACAATATGCCCAGTGCCATCATCGTAGCCGGCGGTAGCAGCCAACGCATGGGGTTCGATAAATTGTTTGCCGTCATTGCTGGCGAACCAGTAATCGCTCACTCAATTCGCGCCTTCGAGCGCGCGACATCTGTAAGGGAAATCATCGTTGTGGCGCGTGAACAATGTCATGATGAAATAAAAAAAATCAGTTCCAGTGCAGGATTCAAAAAAATCCGCGTGATTGTCCGCGGCGGGCAGCGTCGGCAGGATTCCGTTCGGGCTGGCTTGGATCGCATCGATCGCGACGCGCAATATGTGGCTGTGCACGACGCGGCGCGCCCGTTGATTACTCCTGCGCAAATCGAACATGCGTTCGAGCAGTGCCGCGTCCATGGCGCAGCCGCTTTGGCGCAACCAGTCAACGACACACTAAAACGCGCGGATGCCGATCTTTTGGTCGTTGGTTCTGTCGATCGTCATCAGCTTTGCGCGATGCAAACGCCACAGATTTTCGATCGAAAATTAATTGAGGACGCCTATCGCGCTGTGTACGCGGAAAGCGTTCTAGTCACGGATGAAGTCTCAGCAGTCGAGCGGCTTGGATATAAGATTGCGCTCGTTCTTAATGACGACTTCAATTTCAAAATTACTTACCCGCGCGATTTGCCGGTCGCAGACTTTATCCTTCGCGAACGAGCGAAGAATGGTCGGTAGGGCCCGTCACTCCGTGGGCGCCGAGATGAAATGGCGAATTGAAAACGGCGCGCAGAGGGCTACCCCCTACCAGTCGGTTATTGTGTCTCTAGCGTCCCATCGCCAGCCGCTCAGATAAGAGCCGCGGCAGACCTGCTTTTGTGATTTTCTTCTGCGCAGTAGCAAGGTCGTATTTTACTCGTAACAGTTCGACGAGGTTGTTCTCGATGTCGAAAATGCAATATCCGGCGCGCCAATTGCCGTCACGTGGTTGTCCGACGCTTCCAGCGTTAATGAAATACTTTTTGCCGGGCTCAATACGAATGTGTTCGGACGTCTGACGCCGTACGCCGTCATCACGTACAAACACCATTGGCACATGTGTATGGCCAAAAAAACAGACGGTTGTCCGCTGATATGTAAAACTCGCGACGGCGTCGAGATTATTGAATACGTAGCCCCATTGTCCGGGCGTATCGAGGGTGGCGTGCACGATGGTAAAGTCGTGTACCCGTCTCTGTAACGGCAGGCCGCGCAGCCATTCCCTATCCTGCTCACTCAAACGTTCGCGCGTCCATTCGATCGCGCGTTCGGCGAGTTCGTTGAAACGTTCCGATGACGCAGGGAATGTTGCTTGCTCGTCGTGGTTGCCTTTCACCACCGGGCAGTCGAGCTGGCGGACTAGCTGGATGCATTCACCCGGATTTGCATTGTATCCGACGACATCGCCTAGACAGACGAAGTGCGTGCATCTGCGTTGACGCGCGTCCGCTATCACGGCTTCAAGCGCTTCGAGATTGGAATGAATGTCACTGAAAATGGCGAACCGCATTGCGACTCCCGTTAGCCCACCGAAAAGTCACAACTTTACAACGGAAGAACGCGGGCGCACCAACGTTTTGGTGCGTTAAATGAATTTTGTAGAAGCGACTGACTTGAGGAATTCCGTGACGGAATCGCTTAGTGTTTTGTTAGCGTATCAGGAATTCGTTGGTCCTGTGGAATCGCGAGTTTGTCTTCGAGGAACTTCAGCCGTTTGATGAGAGTAGGAAGACGTTCCTTCTCACCCTCATCGTAGAGGCTGTGCAGGCGCTCATATGCCTCGCGTTCGCGGCCTTCGCAATACGAAAGCTCATATGCCGAGAACCGCCGGTCCCACGACGCTGCTTCCGGCAACGCCGATGCCTTGGCATAATATTCGGCGGCGCGCTCGTGGTCTTTGTATTTTTCCTTGTACAGCCGTGCAAGCGCTTCGTAGAGTTCCGGGCGATCGGGATTGTTTTTTATTCCCCGCTCGAGGAAGTCTTTGCCAATCGCAAAGTATTCACGCTGGGCTTTGACTCGGAGTGCCTGGCGCGGCTGGTTGCTATCGTTCATCGCCGCTACGCTCGCGTTCCATGCCATGTGCCACGCAGCTGTGTCCCAAAACAGCAGCACCCGTGGTTGGAGTGTCGTGATCTGTCGAAACAACCACAGCATTCGGCCCCATTGAGTGTTTTCCCAAGCCGCATGCGCCTGAATAAAAAGCGCATCGGCGACAATGGCGCGAAATCCGCTTAGGGCAGCGATGAATCCGAGTTGGCCGAGTTTCTCGCGAAGATCGAGCTTGAATTCGACGCCCCGGAAATGTTCCTGCCGATGAAGAGTCGCAAGATTGCGTTCGACCGGCAATTTGATCAAACCCACCACGATCAATATCCCGAGCGCGATCAGGCCCCGAGTCATAATTCTTTTCCGTAAAAGACAAAGACCGCCAGCAACGTGTAGATCACCGTGTAAAAAATGCCGAGCAACGCAGTCTTGATGAACACCGCCATCGAAATGGCGGTGCCAGCGACAATGTCATCCACCAGATTGAAAGCCTGCAGGTCGGGGAACAGCAGCGCCACGATCGCAAGAAACACGCGTGTGACTAACCCGCTGCCATGCGCCGTGAGCCAATACTCGCGCGCAGTAGCTTCCAAGTGTCCGATGAAATAAATAAAAACCATCACCACGATGGTGAAGATGGTTGAGGTGGCGAAAGTTGAGACAAACAGCGTTAGCGCTGTGAGCAGACATGCTTTGAGGAAAATGATGATGATTCCGGGAACGAGATCGACATTGAACGCGGAAGCGCGAACCGCGCCCAGAGCATCGGCGAGCTGGTCAGGCGGCGCGCTGGCCATTTGTTTTGCGGTGACCTGCAGCACTGCCTGCTCGCGCATGTACAACACGGCCAGGAACGCCGCGACCATCACCAGAGTGCTAATCGCCAGTAACAAAAGAACTCCGGCAATTTTGCCCACCACGTATTCGAAACGCGGCACTGGCTTGGCGAGAATGGTATAAACCGTGCGGTCTTCGATGTCCCGCGGCACCATTCGCGCCGTGGCGACAATTGCCAAAAGCGAAGTGAACATCGAAATTGCGCCTAACGAGACGTCCTTCAGGATTTGGAATTCCTGCTGGAACGAGAACTGCGCCATGAAAATCGAGCTGCCAATCAACAGCAGCCCGAACACCAGCAGCACATAAAAAACCTTCAGGCGCGTCAGCTCGGTGAGCGTGTTGCTGGTGATGGCGAGAATGCGCGACAGCGAAAAAACGCGGTGGCGTTTTGGAATCGTTGAAACATTGAATGATTGAAGCGCTGAAGCAGTTTCGCCCTTGGTCATTTCGGTTTTGTTAGTTCGTCACTCGCGAGTTGAGCGTTTGTCATTTTTTCCGGTCGATTCCAGAAACAATCTTTCCAGCGTGGTCGTCGATTTTCGCCGCTCGAGCAACTTCGCGTTTGAGCGGCCGATGCACGATTCAATCTCCTGGACGAGTTCATCGGAAGCATCGGCAATCACAAGCTCGGTTTGATTTTCGATTGCGATTAAATCCTGCAAACGGCCTTCGCGAACCAGCACGCCATCCGCGAGAATCCCGATGCGGTCGCAAATTTCCTGCGCTTGCGCCAGCAAATGCGACGAGAGCAGCACGGTGATTCCGCGATGCTTTAGATCCATGATCAGGTCGCGAATCTCGCGTGAGCCCGCCGGATCGACGCCAGCCGTCGGTTCATCGAGGACGACCAGCCTCGGATCATAAATCAAGGCTTGAGCCAGCCCGATGCGTTGCAGCATTCCTTTGGAATACGTGCCCAACCGGCGATCGCGCGCGTTATTTAGCCCAACAAGATTGAGCAGTTCGTTTATGCGGTTCTTCAAGGTTGCGCCTGTCATTCCGCAAAGCCGTCCAAAAAAACGCAGCGTTTCCGCCCCGGTGAGGAATTTATAGAAATAGGGGTTCTCGGGAAGAAAACCAACTGCTTCGCGGCTTCCGACGAGGCGACTGTCTCGTCCAAAAATTTCGGTGCGTCCGCGTGTCGGCGACAGCAGGCCGAGAATAATCTTCAGGGTGGTACTCTTACCGGAGCCGTTCGGCCCGAGTAATCCGTACACTTCGCCTGGTTCGATGCGGAGATTGAGGTCCGTTACTGCGACAACCCTGCGGGTGGGATGGAACGGAACGGGAAAAACTTTGGTCAGTCCGTGAACAGCGATTGCCGGATCCGGTTGGGCGTTTGCGTGGTGTGGCGATTCAGTCATGGCGAATCTCAAACCCGCGGGCAGTGACCGGTTCGTTCAACTTGTTCTCGGTTTGTTTGCGAATGAGCGAATGAAGTTCGCCTTGAGCGACTTGATCGAGAAACGCGCGTACGTCCTCCTCATCGCCTGAAATCCGAAGTTCAACGCGACCATCCGGCAGGTTGCGGACCCAACCGGTCACGTCAAAGCCTTTAGCGATGTGGCGCACGGTGAAACGGAACCCAACGCCCTGGACGTGACCTTCATAAAGCACCTGAAGCGAGATCATGACCTGCTCCAAGTTAGAACCCGGGCATCGTCTATTTATATGAATAGACGAGACAGAAACTGCCTTCCTGGCCTTCGACCGAATCGACGGATACAAAGTATTGACCGCTGTTCTCGGGCGCGAAACCGGCGGCTGCTTTGTCTTCGTTATCGGAATTCTCCGTCTTCATTTGATTCCCGGTTTCATCGTAAACGCTCACGGTAACTTTTTTTAGCGGCTCCGCGGTGCCGACAGAAAACCAATACTGATTTCCCGCATAAAGGTTCACTGCGATCAGGGCGCGATCGTGTGGCTTAAGCACGCCGCACGAATGTCCATCTCGAATCTTGAACCCGTCATTTCCAAATGCCCCCGCGAGCTCAAGTGCGCCTCTGCGCGCAATTACTTCAGCGTCTGTGTCTGCGCGGAGAACAACGCTCGCGCTCAGCGCAAAAATCAAAACGAAGAATTGCAGGCAACGTTTCATTTGGGCTAATCCTTGCTCTCTATTTTTGTCATCAGCTTGCTGACCGCCTCATTGAGTTTTTTCACGTCATCCGCAGTCGGAGCTTTACCCTCAGGGAACGAAACGAGTTTCTCAATTCCCGTGAGTTGTTCGCTTACATCTTTCACCAGCGGTTCCTGACGCAGTTCGGGCGAAATTGCGTTCACTTTTGACTGCAGAAAGTGAACCAGCGTCGGTTCGCGCAGAACCTTTGCGGCGGCCTCGTTGTAATTCTTCATAATCGCGCCGGTGACCACCTGCGTTCCGCGGATCCAGCCGCCGAGAGTAACAAGGATAACCAGGTCCTGGTCGGCGTGCGATTGCATTGAGGATTTCACCTCGTTTTGCGTCGCTTCCAATTCCTCCTGGAGAGTATCCCATTGGTTGTTCTCGGCAAAATCATTGATGCTATTGCCGCGGCTGAGCAGTTGCTCGCTCACCCCGAGCGCCTTTCCGAGCTTCATGATATCCGAGCCGATATTCTTCACCTGCTGACCGTCCTTCGCCTCCACAGCAATGAATCCATCGGCTATCAGACCGCCGAGATTAAGGGCGATTTGCTCGCGATTGGCGTAGGTCACAGGAATTGGGGCGCGGTATTGAGCTGACCAATTAATTTTTCCCGATTTCCCGAGCGCAGCGAAGAGCTCGCCGGGCGTTGGAACAGTAATCGAATCGGTTTTGACAGCTTTTGCCATTTGATCCGACGACAGATGTTGTCCTTCCTCGGCTGCCGCTATGGAAATAGCCGCAACCAAGGCAGGCACGGACAGTGCAACCAAACGAATCATCGCGAAGATTATGCGCGCCTTAACGAATTTGCCAATCGGAATCTCTCACGCCGCCAGCGGGTTCCTCAGCGGCCTCCATTGGTTCGAACGGTACAGATTTGCCTCATGAAGCTAAAGCTGTTCTAGTCGGCCCAGAACCTATGTCTAGCACTGGCATTACCCACATTCACGCCCGCGAAATTTTGGATTCACGCGGCAATCCGACCATCGAAGCGGATGTCCGGGTTGAAAGCGGCGCGCTTGGACGAGCGGCCGTTCCCAGCGGGGCCAGCACCGGCGAACATGAAGCACTGGAATTGCGCGACGGTGACAAGAGCCGCTTCGGGGGCAAAAGCGTGAGAAAAGCGGTTGCCAACGTGAACCACAAAATTGAGCCGATTCTGAAGGGACTGGACGCGCGAGACCAGGCGACGATCGACAACAAGCTGATCGAGGTCGACGGTACTCCGACCAAGAAAAATCTCGGCGCTAACGCCACATTGGCCGTTTCGCTGGCAGTCGCCCGTGCAGCAGCAGCCGCTGCAAACTTGCCGCTGTTCCGGTATCTCGGCGGACCTGAAGCCCGGGTGCTCCCAGTGCCGATGATGAACATTCTGAACGGCGGCGCGCACTCGGATGCCCCGATCGATTTTCAAGAATTCATGATCGTGCCGCGCGGCGCGCCGAATTATTCGGAAGGGTTGCGGTACGGCACAGAAGTCTATCACGCGCTCAAGTCTGTCTTGAAAGCGCGGCATCTTTCCACGGCCGTTGGCGACGAAGGCGGATTCGCGCCGCAGCTAGATTCCGCTGAAGACGCGTTGGAATCGATATCCGCGGCAGTCGAGAAGGCTGGTTACAAGCTGGGCGAACAGATCTTCATCGCGCTCGATCCAGCTGCCTCCGAATTCTACGACTGCGAGCAAAAGGTTTACGTTTTCAAGAAATCGGGTGGTGCAAAAAAGACCGCTGAAGAATTGGTCGATTACTACACCGGGCTTTGCGCGCGGTTCCCGATCATCTCGATAGAGGACGGTTGCGCCGAGAATGATTGGGAAGGCTGGAGAAAATTGACGAAAAAACTCGGCTCCAGGATTCAACTGGTTGGCGACGATCTTTTCGTCACAAATGTGAAATTCCTCGAAAAAGGAATTGCCGAACGCGTGGCGAATTCGATTCTCATCAAGGTAAATCAGATCGGCACGCTGACGGAAACGCTGGCAACGATCGACATCGCAAAGAAAAATAATTACACGACCGTGATCAGCCATCGCTCGGGTGAGACCGAGGACACGACTATTGCCGATATCGCGGTAGGGACAAATGCCGGCCAGATCAAGACGGGTGCGCCGTGCCGGAGCGACCGCGTGGCCAAGTACAACCAGTTGTTGCGTATCGAAGAAGAACTTGGTGACAAAGCCGTGTACGGCGCTACACTCCGCTGAAGTGGAGCACGGTTACGCTGATTTCCGCGCGCGTCGCGAAGCCTCAGTCTGGCAGCGACTTAACCGGATTCTCCTCGTCCTTCTGATTATCGCCATCTGGCTTGTCATCGTTAGCCTTTTCGTGCCGCCGTATAAGAAATTGATGCAGAGCCGTATGGAGATCGACAACCTTCAGCAACAAGTCAACGAGCAACAAACTTTGCTGGCGCGACAAACGCGCGAGGTCAATTTGGTCAAGACCGACGTGAGTTATCTGGAAACGATCGCGCGCGACCGCCTTGATCTGATGAAGGAAGGTGAAACAATTTTCCGCCTGGAAGCCGCTCGAGCGAAAACAAAACCGGTCGCTCCCGCGCGCAAGTAGGGTAGAACCGCTCTCTGAGCGCCGCGGATTCGGCGGTCATAGACCGCCGCTACAGTTTTGCGCTTAGCACCGAGTCAAAGTATGATTCCTCATGGCAACGGAAATCTCCATTCCAGATGCAGAGGATCTGAAGTTGCGGGTTCGCGAATTGCGGAGGTTTCTTTGACGTCGAGCAGCTTCAGAAAAATCTAGCTGCAATAGAAGCGCGGATGGCTGCGCCCGATTTCTGGTCGAATCGGGAGCGCGCCCAGGCTGATGTGGAGGAGGTTTCGCGATTGCGTTCGTTAATCAATCCATTCCAACAATTGGAACGCGAGATCGAAGATTTCAGCGCGTTGCAAGAACTCGCTGCGGAAGAAAGCGACCAAGCGCATCGCGCACAAGCTGAGAAAGAAGTGGCGAGCGAACACGACCGTCTAGCTCACAAACTGGATGAGTTTGAGCTCCGCCAATTTCTCGCCGGCGAAAACGATCCAGCCAACGCATTTGTGACGATTCATTCCGGCGCCGGCGGCACCGAATCGTGCGACTGGGCCGACATGTTACTTCGGATGTATCAACGCTGGATCGAGCGGAGCGGTTTTAAATCGCAAACGGTGGACATTCAGCAGGGCGAAGAAGTCGGAATCAAATCCGTGACATTGCTCGTAACGGGAGAGTACAGTTATGGACATCTGCAGACCGAGCGCGGCGTGCACCGGCTTGTACGCATCTCGCCGTTCGACGCGAATAAACGTCGCCATACATCGTTCGCCAGCGTCGATGTGGTGCCCGAAATCGCCGATACTGCGCCGATTGAAGTTAATCCGACCGATCTTGAGATCGACACGTTTCGTAGCGGTGGCAAGGGCGGACAGAACGTGAACAAGGTCGAAACCGCGGTGCGGATTTTGCACAAACCAAGTGGAATCGTGGTCGCCTGCCAGGCCGAGCGCAGCCAGGGGCGCAATCGCGAGCTGGCGATGAAAATGTTAAAAGCAAAACTTTACCAGCTCGAAGAAGACAAAAAACGCGCCGATATGGAGCGGCAATACGGTGAGAAAGGTGAGATCGCGTGGGGAAATCAAATTCGCTCGTACGTATTTCAGCCGTATCAAATGGTCAAAGATCACCGCACTGGCGCCGAAACGAGCAACGTGCAAGCCGTGATGGATGGCGATATCGACACGTTTATCCAGGCTAAATTGCGCGGTGAGAAAGCTGAAAAAGGGAAGCAGGACGACCTGTAGCGGCGGTCTCCGGCCGCCGAGCATGCCGCTTTTGATGGTTTGTTTCGTTGCGTGACAAGAGATTCGATGCTCAGAAAGCGCCGCTCGCTACAGCGAACGGCGCGGCGTGGCGTGCGAAACTTGAAGTGCGGGTTTCAGGTCGGCGGCGCTTTATCAAAAATCGCGCAGAAGCCGTCCTTGTAGAAGCGCAGCCGCCAGCCATTCCGGTGGGCAAAAAAAGCGACTTCGGCTTCACGCGACCTGCCGTTGCTCGGCCAGACACGCGCCAATTCAGGTTCATACACGGCGCAATGCTTTGCCGTCTTCAATTCATTAGCAATTTGGCTTGCGAGTGTTTGCATGACTGCGTCACAAAAACGTTAACGTTTGCCGGTACTTTGTGTTCCTATTCGTATTTTTTAACAGTTCACGTGGCGAGTAAGAGCCAGAGTTAAAATTTAATTTCTGAATCTTCGTAATGCGTAACATCCACGGATGTGCCCCTTTGCTAGAAATGTCGACGCGCCAATTGCGCGGAAAAAGAGCTGAAAAGGAAAAGATGAACTGCAGCAGCGGTCTCCGACCGCCGACGCGACTGCGACCCGCAGAAAGCGCCGCTACAGCGGGAGCAGCTTCAACCGAAAACGAATATCGAACTCGCCGTAGTTATGCGCGCGGCAACAGGCGAGACATGCGACTGTGCGTTTGAGTTTGCGTACGCGAGGGAAATCGCGCCGGCAATTCGGGCAACGATAGAGGAAACGCGGCGCATAATGCTTCGCGGGAAACGGCAAAGTATGACAGCGCTTTTCGCCCGCGATTCCCAAATCGCAACAAGCTTGCTGCCACTCGGGTCCATGCGGCGCAATCCGCGGCCGACTTTTTGCTCGAAATTGCGTGAGGATATGAGCGAGTTCGTGTCGCAGCGTGCGATCAATTTCCTCAGGATGCTCAACCAAACGTGGGTTTAGCGAAATCAGTCTCTGGCGATAATCAGCGCGGCCTGCAGCGGTTTGGAGACGCGGATTCCATTCAACGCGAAGTTCGGATGCGATTCGCTTCGCGCCTAACGAACACAAGAGCTGGCGGGCTTCTGTCTCAAGAGCGGCGTCGCGCCCACGCAACTGTACGGCAACCGCTCCGGTTGCCGTCTGAGGAACTGGCAGGGGGAGCGTCTGCCCTACAATTTTGTAGCCGCTGCGCGGCGCGTCCCATAGGGACGCGGCTGCAGTATGAAATGCAAACTCGAGCTGCCTAAGCAACGGCATATTCGCGCGCGTCCTTGGTTCGCTTCGCGATTCGCTCGAGTGCATCGGCGGCATTGGCGATTTCTTCCGCGGTCGTACGTCTGCCAAGCGAAAAACGAATTGCAGACCTGGCGCTTTCCATTGGCAATCCCATGGCGAGCAAAACGTGCGAAACTCTTACCGATCCGACCATGCAAGCCGAACCGCTCGACGCGCAAACGCCTTCTAAATCCAGCGCCATCAGCATGGTTTCAGAATCAACGCCGATAAAACTTGTGTTGAGCGTATTGGCGAGCCGATGAGTTCGGTCGCCATTTTGCTGTGCACCCGGGAAAAGCTTTGCGATGCGTCTCCAGAAATCATCACGCAATTCCACTTCGCGTTGCCTCTCCGCATTTACGTCGCTCGAGACCCACTCGGCGGCTGCAGCCATTCCGGCTACACCGGCGACGTTTTCTGTGCCGGGACGCCGCTGATTTTCATGCGCGCCGCCAAACATGATTGGCTGAATCGGCAACCCGCTCCGCAAGAATAGAAATCCCGCGCCTTTCGGGCCGTAAAATTTATGCGATGCAAAACTAGCGGCATCGACTAACGAGACATCGATATCGAATTTCCCGAACGCCTGGACCATGTCGCTGTGAAGCAACACGCCGCGCTCGCGGCATATTTGCGAAATTTCGCTTATCGGCTGGACGACGCCGGTTTCGTTATTTGCAGTCATGATCGAGACAAGTTTGGTGTCAGACCGAATCGAATCGGCGAGCTGATCGAGATCGACCATTCCGGTTTTGGAAACATTGAGCCAGGTGACCTCAAAACCTTCGTGATTTTCAAGGTGTTCGACTGCGTGCAGCACTGCGTGATGTTCGGCTTTGTTCGAGATGATGTGACCGCCGCGCGGAGATGCCGATCGCGCCAGGCCGAGCAGACCCAGGTTGCATGACTCCGTAGCACCGCTGTTAAAAATGATCTCGCCGGGCTTGGCGTGAAGCAGCCCGGCGATCTTGTCGCGAGCGTCGTCAACGGCGGCGCGCGCTTCGCGGCCAGCAGCGTGAACGCTGGACGGATTGCCGAAATGGCGATTGAGATATGGGAGCATCGCCTCGCGCGCTGCATCGCATAATGGTGTGGTAGCGTTGTAGTCAAGGTAGATCATCAGTACTTCTTCCTCTTAATCTTACTCGTGCTCGTGCTTCAAAAAGCTAGCCATGGTAGAGACGCCGCGCTGCGGCGTCCGGTCGGCGCAGCGCGCCGACCCTACCAGGTTTTCATTTCTGGAATTCATCGCGTGCGGTAGCGGGCTCCTGTTTTCGTTTCGGCACCACACGAACTTCTTTTTCTTCGTAGTAGACGAGCGAATGCGGTGGTACGCTTTTTGTCAGGAAAACGTTCGCCCCAAGGGTGGAGTTCGCGCCAATGACGGTGTCGCCGCCCATGATCGTGGTTCCGGCATAAATGCATACGCCATCTTCGATCGTCGGGTGACGCTTTTTCCCACCCAACCCTCGTCCCGCGCCGAGCGAGCGGGCGATGAACGAGACGCCCTGGTAAAGTTTCACGTGCGACCCGATTTTGGTCGTTTCCCCGACGACTACTCCGGTGCCGTGGTCGATGAAGAAATGCGAGCCGATCTGAGCGCCGGGATGAATATCAATTCCGGTGCGGCTGTGTGCCCACTCGGTCATGATGCGCGGAATCAGCGGCACCTTCCCGTAGAGCAGGTGCGCCATTCGGTAAATGGCAATCGCCTCCAGCGCGGGATACGCGAGAATGATTTCCTCGTACGTCGTGGCGGCTGGATCGCCTTCGTAGGCGGCATCGATATCCGTCCAAAGCGTGCGCCGCACCGACGGCAGCTGCCTGAAAAATTCCATCAATACTTCTTCCGCTTTTGCTTCCGTCTCTTGATCAGGAGGAATTTTACCGAGGCTTCTGCAAATTTCCGTTTTCATTCGAGCGTGCAAATGTCTGACCCGAATGCGTGTGGTGTCGGCCAGATCCTCGGAGCTGACGAGCGCTTCACTGCGAAAGCCGGGAAACATCAGACTCATCAGCTCGGTGCAAGCCGCTTCGATTGATAAACGTGAGGGGAGGGAAGCGGCGGCGGCGAGATAATTGATTCCGCCGGTCTCGCCATAGGTATGAAGCAGTTCTTCGATTGCATCCCGCATCGTCATAGCCATCGCGTGAAATATGCGCCCGCTGAGCGTGAAAAAAAGTGAAAGTGTGGGGCGTGGGGGGAAGCCGTTTAAACGGCTCTCGCTTGCCCCTGAGCACCGGGTTACACCCCCCGTGACCAGTGGCGTCATAAGCGCTGCACAACCTCTCATTAACACCGGCCTTCAGGCCGGTGCTATGCACCCTGCACGTCATAAGCCGTTTCAACGGCTTTGTTCGTCGTGCCAACGAAGCCCGTGACGATCGATGAACTCCCGCAATTCGTCTGCAAACGTGCGTTGCCGGTGATGCTCTTCTTGTTCGGCGATGGTATCGCGTTCGCTACGTCCACATTGGAATGCGACACCGAGAATGCTCCATAGCCTCTGCCCCACGCAAATTTTTCCGTAAGCAGTTCGCTTGAATTCACCCAGTGGGAAGAACTTCCCTTTAAAAGTTGTGCGATCTTTTCAATCGAGAATCCAGTAGGAAGATCAATCAGTACGTGCACATGATCAGGATTCACGAAATTGATCTTCATGTATACGGCCTGCTCGTCAGCATATTCGGTGAGATATCGGGATAATCCCGCCGCCGCCTTCTTATTCAAGAGCCGGTCACGATGCAGTGTCCCCCAAGATCAAGTGAATCCAGCAACGAGAATAGGCGTGCACAGACATGAGCCCATTATCGTAAGCCGTTGAAACGGCTGATGTCCATTCCCCGATTATGGCACCGGCTTAAAAGCCGGTGTTAATGAGATGACGCGTTGCGCTGGGTAGGGGCGCCGTTCTTACTTCCTTTTACGCACCGCGCGCCTGGAGCCACTGCAGGGCGAAGCGGGCGACTTCGCGCGAGTTTTTCAGATCGAGTTTGTCTTTGATGTGTGCCCGGTGCGTTTCCACGGTCTTTGGGCTGAGATGCAATAGCTTTGCGATCTGACGCA
>DATFXP010000060.1:0-14818 GCA_035315785.1 Candidatus Udaeobacter sp.
GGCGTTCGGTGAACATCCTGCGCAGAACCTGTTGGCGAAATGGGGACAACTTTTTCGCCGCTTCGTGCCGCCGAACCTCGGCCAGCGCCATTGCCCTGTCTACGAGGCTTCTCTCCTGTCCAAGCGGACGGTGGAGTCGCCATTTATTTCTTTTCTTGTTTTGGCTCTTCTCTTTTCCTCTGGAAAATTCGACGCTTCTTCTTATCAGGTTCTTCAGGCGCCGCGGCGGACGCTGCATCACCCTTTGGTTCTGCTGCCGATTTGACCTGAAAAACAAGCTGCGCCGTAACATCATGATGCAGCTTGATGGCGACCTCGTGCTCGCCGGTGTCTTTGATCGGCCGCTCGAGAACAATTTTGTGGCGGTCAATATCCGCACCGACTTCGTTTTTCAGCCGATTCACAATGTCCTGTGCTGTCACTGATCCGAAAGCTTTCCCGCTCTCGCCAGTCTCCAATGTGAAAACAAACCGCGCTTTGCCAATGCGGCGCGCCAGTTCCTGAGCGTCGTTCAATTCGCGCGCTTCACGTTCAGCGCGCTTCTGCTTCAGCGCACTCAGTTGGCGCAAAGCTGCCGGCGTAACTTCATGCGCCATCTTGCGCGGCAGGAGATAATTGCGCGCATAACCGCGACGCACCTTTACCACGTCCGCCTCGGCGCCGAGCCCGGGAACATTTTCAGTCAATATCAGTTCAGTTAATGGCATGATTATTTCTTAAAACGCGCTCCGAATTTTTCAAACTGAAGCTTCCTGGGGGTGTCGAGTGTAAAATTCAGATCGGCGTTGTCAATGCGAGAACGAAAATTTTCAGAAAAATTTGCGTGGTGTCGCCGGAAAAGAGGTCTCTTCGTCGGTCTAGCGCATCGCACCTAGACGAAAGTCAGGTGCGATGCGCAGATGAAGTGCACAATCTCTACCGCCTTCTCAAGCCGAGACTTGAGATGACGCCTTCCCATGGGAGGACAAAGGAAGGCGGAACCATGAGCAGCGAAATAAGGCGGCTTGGAACACGTGCCGCCTTCGCTTGTACCTGCATTAATTCGCCGCGAGTACTTCACAAAGATGTCGTAGCTCCGCGTCAACCTCGGACGCTTCTGCCACGGTTCCACCCACTTCCTCCCGCAAAATCGCACGATATCTCGAGCGGAGCCGAGCCACATCGCTGCGCAGTGTTGTGATCGGCCGGCCAAGCTGGAGCGACATTTCTTCGTATGGAACTGCTCCTTCGCTGGTGACCGAAAGATGTGAGTTCAACTGTTTGAACAGCTCATCTTTTCCTGCTAACGCGCATTCCTCGGCGAGGCGATCCAGCGCCGCGCGGAGCAGCGTCTCCGCCCACTCTCGTTCGTAAACGTGTTCAGCACTCCAAGCTTGCGAGCCCACAGCTCGTGCGTCCGTCTCGGCGATTGCGGCTGTGTCGAGCGGCCCCGGGATCATGCCTCCGCCGCGCCTCTGCGTCCGGTCGTGAGCGCGTGCGTGGGCTACAAAGTGTTTAAGAGCGCCGAGCAGAAAGGAACGAAAGCGTCCCTTCTCAGGGTCCGCTCGAGCATAGGCACGTGACTCGATCAGGTGCGCGAAAAAGGCTTGTGTCAGATCCTGGGCATCGTCTGGATTGGAACCCTGCCGTCGAAGGAACAAAAAGATTGGTCGCCAATAAATCCGGCACAGTTCCGAGAGGGCTCTTAGCGCATCGTCCGGCGGTGTTTGCGATTCTCCGGCGTCGAGCACCATGGTCCACCGTGTGGAGGTAAACAGACCTTGGCGCGTGGTTTCGGTGGGGGCCGCCGCAGGCATGCGACGTTTTTATTCGGGGGGAGGAAAATAAGCAAGTCAAACAGCCGAGAGACGTTACCGGGCGACGCCCGGCGAACTCACACGCACCGATTGGAAGAATCCAACCTAATTCAGATCATGCCGAGCTTCATTCGGCCGGCTTCGCTGATCATGTTTTGATTCCACGGCGGATCCCACACCAGCTGCACATCGGCTTCGTCGATGCCGTCTATGCTTAGAATTTTGCTTTGCGCATCATGCGCGATGGCAGGTCCCATTCCGCAACCGGGCGCGGTCAAAGTCATTTTTACTTCGACGCGGGTTCCACCGCCGTCCTTTTTCATCAAGCGACAATCGTAGACCAGGCCAAGATCGACGATGTTAACGGGAATCTCCGGGTCGTAACATTGCCGGAGCTGGTTCCAGACGTCTTCCTCTGAAACTTCGCCATCGGTGCTTGGAGATTTTTCTGTTTGCTGCGGTTGCGACTTTTCCAATCCAAGCGCGTCCAGATCTTTCTCCGCCACCCGCGCAAGGCCCTGATAAGTTGCAATCGTATAGCTACCCCCGAGGCTTTGCGTAATTACGCCCTGGGTTCCGGCCGGAATGGTCGTCTTCTGACCACTGGGAATCTGGATTGCCTCGCAATCGCGTTTCAATGTGAATTCAGTGTTCTCGTACATGGTGCTGTTTTTGTCATTCCGAGCGAAGTCGAGGAATCTCTAAATGTATTTGGAACGAGCGAGTGCTCCTCGTCGCCAGGAACAGTTGTGAAACTACTATGCCACAACCCGATAAAATCACGAACGCCTTTCGGCACGTCGAAACGAGAACCGTCGAATCGTTAATCGTCAATCCGCGGTAACGATTTAACGAATCACGAATCTAATACACATCCCGTTTGTACCGCTTCTCGGTCTTCAGCTTCTCGACGTATTCGTTCGCTTGATCGACGCTCTTGCCACCGTGTTCCTGAACAATTTTGCGCAGGGTTGCATCGACGTCCTTGGCCATGTGGCGCGCGTCACCGCACACGAAAAACTGCGCGCCGTCCCCATCGATCCATTTCCAAATCTCGGCGGCATTTTCCGCCATCTTATGCTGAACATAGATTTTCTGGGCCTGATCACGCGACCACGCGCAATCGAACCGCGTGAGAATCCCCATTTTCATAAACGTGTCGAAATCTTCCTCGTACGCGAAATCACAGCTCACGTGCTGCGCTCCGAAGAACAGCCAATTTTTTCCTTTAGCGCCGGTAACCTGGCGTTCCTGCAAGTACGCTCGAAACGGCGCAATCCCGGTTCCAGGTCCCACCATAATAATCGGCGTATCGGGATTTTCCGGCAGATGAAAGTGTTTCGCGTTGCTCGGAAACACTGGCACTGGCGCATCATCCGCGCGGTCGGCAAGAAACGAAGAGGCAACGCCTTTCCGCATGCGGCCATGACTTTCATAACGAACGACGTCCACGATCAAATGCACCTGGTCGGGAAATGCCTTGAGACTGGAGGCGACTGAATAGAGTCGCGGCTGTAACTTTGAAAGTAGTGCGACAAATTCTTCCGGTCTGAAGCGCGCAGATGGATGTTCGATGAGAAAATCGATCACCTCCATGCCCCAGAGATAAGTCTGCAGATCCTGTTTGCGGTCCGGGGCCAGGAGATAATGCAGCGTTGGAGCGGCACGGGCGCGGTGTGCAATCGCCTTTAGAAATTTTGGCGTCGGTTGGGTTATGCTGTAGTCGCGCAGCAAGGCTTCCCGCAGCGATGTTGGTTCTCCCTTCACTCGCGGCACTTGTTCACTGCCAGTCGCACCGAGGGCGCGGATGATTTCATCGACCAACTCTGGATCGTTTGTTGGATAAACGCCCACGGAATCCCCTACTTCAAAGCTCAATCTCCAGCCAGTGAGATCGAGTTCAAAATGGCGCGTGTCCTTTTCTGACTCCGGCCCGCTCATCCGGCGGTTGACCAGCATTTTGGCGGGAAAAGGGTTGGTCCGCGAATACGGTAACGCAGCAACAGTGGCAGTGGCTTCAGTCATAGCAGCATTTTTTAGCGGCGATTTGTAATCGCCGCAAATCTTCGCCGGTGATTACCAATCGCGAGCGTCGCGGTAAACTTCAAACATTCTTCGAAGAACGTTTTGTTCGGCGGGGCGCCTTTGATTTTTCCGCAGCAGGGGCGATCGCGAAGTCCACCTGTCGTTTGAAGACATCGACGCGCGCGACAAACACCGAGAGATCGTCGCCAACCTTAAACCTTTTGCGTGATCGTCTGCCAATGAGCTGACGCCGCGCGGGTTCGAACACATAGAAGTCGTCTGTGAGCGATGAGACGTGGATAAGTCCCGTCACAAGAGCGTCGGGTAATTCCACCATCAATCCGTAATTCCGGATGTCGACAACCGTCGCCGAAAAGATCTGCGGCTTGCGCCCGGCGAGTTGCTGCTGGAAAAACTCTAGCTTCTTCATCTGCGTTGCGTCGATCTCGGCATCCGCCGCATTTCGCTCCGTGGTTGAAATGTGTTCGGCGATAGAAGCGACCTCCGCCATGTTCAGGTTGTAAGGCGAGCGCGCCGGACGGCCTCCGGCATCTGCGGGATCCCTACCTAACGCGCGATGCACAACCAGATCGGCATACCGCCGGATCGGACTGGTGAAATGTAAGTAATTCGCCTTTGCCAAGCCGTAATGCCCTAGAGGACGAGGATCGTAACGGGCGCGCTTAAGACTTTTCAACAGACCGACTTTCAACGCCTGCTCTTCGGGTTTTCCCCGGATTTCAGCAAGCAATCGCTGCAATTCAGCGCGATGCGTCAGATCGCCAACTTTGTAACCAAAACCGAGCGCGAACTCGCGGTACTCCGCGAGCTTTTCCGGATCGGGATTTTCGTGAATGCGATAGACTATTGAAATTGCGCGCTTTTTCAGTTCCCGCGCGACCGCTTCATTTGCTGCCAGCATGAATTCTTCGATCAATTGATGCGATTCATCGTTCTCGACGCGCTCCAATCGAACCGGTTTGCCGTTTGTGTCGACCCAAACTTTTACCTCTGGAAAATCAAGGTCCAGCGCACCGTGTTCGAATCGTTTCCGTCGCAACAACCACGCAAGTTCCGAGGCAAGATGAAGTCGTTCGCCCAACGGGTCCCGGGGCGGCGACGTTAAAATCGAGTATGCTTCTTTGTATGTAAAGCGGTGCGCACTGCGAATCACGCTCCGTGAAAAGCGCGCGCTTTTGGTCACGCCACGTTTGTCGAACTGGATAAAAACCGAGTAGGTGAGCCGATCGACTTTTGGCTTTAGACTGCAAACACCGTTACTCAATCGCTCCGGCAACATAGGGATGACGCGGTCGGGCAAATAAACGCTGTTACCACGCCGCCGCGCCTCGCGATCTAACGCGCTGCCTGGTTCCACGTACGCGGCAACATCGGCGATGTGCACGCCGAGCTGCCAACCACCGTTTGGAAGCTTCTCCACATTAATGGCGTCGTCGAAATCTCGCGCATCGTCGGGGTCGATGGTGACAATGAATTGGTTGCGCAAATCTCGGCGGCCGGTGATTTGCTGCGCATCGACACTTTCGGGAATTCCCTCCGCTTGTTCCAACACATCTCGCGGGAATTCGGTCGGCAAATGATACTTCCGAATGATCGAAAGCACGTCCACGCCTGGCGCCGACGCGGGGCCGAGTACTTCGATAATTTCGCCCTCGGGATTTACGTGCCGGGATTGCCAATCGTCGAGCCGCACCACCACTTTGTCACCAATTTTAGCGGCTATGTCCGACCGCCGATCTTCCGGCACCGCCGCTACAGCGCGCACATAAATATCGTGCACGAAGCGTGGATCATCTGGCACCACGTAATAAAAATTCCGTGACCGCTGCACCGTCCCCACGACGGTATCGTGAGCACGTTCAAGGATTCGAATCACGCGCCCTTCGCGACGTCCTTTTATCCGCCCGGCAGGCGGCTCTGGCGAAATACGCGCAACCACACGGTCTCCATGCATCGCTGTGCCGACGTTTTCCGCCGCAATGAATACGTCTGGCTCGCCCGGCCTTTCCGACGTGAGAAAGCCGTAGCCGACTGGATGAAGCGATAACTTCCCGGTTACCAAGTCGGCCTCAGCCGGCAAGACGTATCGATCCTTCCGGATGCGTGCGATCTCGCCAGCACGTTCGAGGTCCCGCAACGTTTTGCGCAATGCAACCCGCGACCTTCCCGTCACACCAAACTTCCGCGCAATTTCGACCTTGTTCAGGGGCCGGTAATCTTTCCTGGACAGAAGCGCTAGAAGTTGTTCCCTAATCCTGGATTCGTTCACAATCATTTGGACAAAACAATATGCTCAGTTTTGTCGATTTAACGCCATTTCAATCGGAGGTCCGACAATGCAAAGATCTATAGCTGGAGCTGCAGTTGCAGTCCTACTTGCTGCAATCATTTCATATGCGGCAGGAGAAGCGACAATGAAGATCACGAGTTCTGCTTTCCACGAAGGCGGCAACATTCCATCAAAATTCACGTGTGACGGATCGGACACCAGCCCGCCTTTGCAGATAACCGGTGTTCCTTCGGAAGCAAAGAGTCTTGTCTTGATTGCCGACGACCCGGATGCGCCAGGCGGGTTGTTCACTCATTGGCTGGTCTGGAATATTCCGCCGCAGACCAACTCAATTGCGGAAGGCAGCGCACCAAAAGGCGTGCAAGGCACAAATGATTTCGGCAAATCAGGTTACCGCGGCCCGTGTCCGCCGCCGGGCACACATCGGTATGCGTTCAAAGTTTTCGCTCTCGATCGCGAACTGGATTTGCGTTCTGGCGCAAAGCGGGGCCAAGTGGATGGTGCGATGAAAGGTCATATCATCGCACAGGGCGAGCTCGTCGGGCGCTACGCAAAGAAAAAGTAAAGACCGTTCCGCTACCGAAATGTAGATTGGTTCTCATGCCGGACCGCTAGAACGAGTTCGAATAATCGCGCGCCCGCATTAGTCTGACTCATAATGCGCGAGAGGATCTGGAAAATCGGTGAGCGCCTCTTCGACGTTTCCCGCCACGGGCTCATGATGGGCGTGTTAAACGTAACGCCGGATTCGTTTTCTGACGGCGGTGAATTTTTTACTCCAACCAAAGCAACAGAACGCGGCTTACAAATGGCAGCGCAAGGCGCTCACATTATCGACATCGGCGGCGAATCGACGCATCCCGGTTCACAACCCGTCACTGCGGAGGAGGAACTGCGTCGCGTGATTCCAGTGATCGAAAAATTGCGCGTCAAACTCGAGGTCCCCATTTCAATCGATACGTCGAAAGCGGAGGTAGCGAGCGCGGCGATCAAGGCTGGCGCTTCGATTGTGAATGATGTCACCGGTGGGCGCGGAGACGACCAAATGCTTCCGCTCGTTGCCGAAACCAGATCGGCGTTCATCATCATGCACATGCAAGGGACTCCCCGCACGATGCAGATCGAGCCCCGATACACTGATGTCGTTGCGGAAATTTCTGAATTTTTTCGACAACAATATGCCCGCGCCATAGGTTTAAACATTGATCCCATGACGATTGCGTTTGATCCGGGCATTGGTTTTGGGAAGACGCTTGAACACAACCTCGAATTGCTGGAGCAGTTAGAGCAATTGCGCACGCATGATCGAGCCCTGGTGGTTGGCGTTTCCCGCAAATCATTCCTCGGCAAGTTGATCGGATCGCCGCAGATCAGCGACCGGCTCATACCTGGCCTCGCGTTGACTTCGCTTTTGCGCGCGCGGGGCGCGGACGTGTTTCGTGTTCACGATGTGAGGGAGAACGTGTATGCATTGCAGGTAACTGAAGCGATTTTGCAGAGGGCAAAATGATTCATCAACTCATGGACCTGTGGCTGAGAGGCTGGCGGAGCCTGGTGGAGGTCCTTTTGCTCTGGGTGGCCATCTATTACGGCTACCTCTATTTCCGCGGGACGCGCGGGGCGAAAGTATTGACGGGATTGGCGATTGTTTTTCTAACGCTGACCTTGATCTCCACGCTGCTGAATTTGGTGGTGATTGGCTGGATCATCCGAAGTTTCTCAGTTTTCCTCGCCATCGCGTTGGTGGTGATTTTTCAGCCGGAGCTGCGACGTGGCTTGGCTGCGCTTGGCGGACACCCGATTTTTTCCCTGACGAGTGAGAGACGCGAGACCGTTCATGATCTGGCAGAAGCGGTAACACAGTTGGCCAACAAACAGTTCGGCGCACTGATCGCGATCGAACGCGACACGTCGATTCGCGTTTACGAGGAAACAGGCGTAATCATCGACGGCGAGTTTTCTGTCGAACTGATCCTGACGATTTTTCATCCAAAAGCCGCACTGCATGACGGCGGAGTGATCATTCGGAACGGACGGATCGCAGCTGCGGCATGCATTTTTCCCGTGAGCCAGCGGGAAACATTGGATCGCAGCCTTGGGTTGCGTCACCGCGCCGGGCTCGGAATCACCGAGGAATCGGATGCCGTCGCTGTCGTTGTGTCCGAAGAGACAGGCGCTATTTCTATTTGTCATCGACGCCGAATCGAGCGCAATTTCACCCCGGAAACGTTCCGTCAGCGCATTGCCGAAATCTTACTGCACAGCAAGTATGAAGAGACTAATTCTGAAAAACTGGCACGCGAAGTTGATCTCGCTCCTCCTAGCGACGACGCTTTGGTTCCTAATCAAAAAGAACGTAGCGACGACGCCGTGGCCGTCTGACAGGCCCTACCGGCCACAGATAACGGAAACGCAGTAAAAGATCTTCTGTATCTGCAGGCAGGTGGCATCGCTTCAACGAGAAAGAAAGCAGAAAAATTAACTGGTCACAACCCGGCGGCTACAGCTCAGGAGGCACTGGGTTCAGCGCAAGAATCGCGAAAGATTTTCGTCTTCCCAGCGACGGGCTCGGCGATAATCGGGAAATTCGCGCTCGCGGCGATTGAACTCTTCCGTGTGAACACGCCGCCTATTTCGCGAGAGCATTTCATCCGGCACAACCGAATGCAGCATCTCGTGATAAAGCACATATCGCAAGAACCATAACGGAACGAACGGCTGGTCCAGCGCCGGATTGATGCGAATCAGCCGATCCTCTTCCTGGATTGTCCCAAACACGAATTGTTCTCTCGGCCGATGTTTTCGTCGGCGTCCCCAAACCACGTTGTAGCCCCGGAGACGCTTGCGAAAGTGCCGCCGGTTCAAATCATCAAAAATGTCGCGCAGATCGAAATGCGTCCCTTCGTGGCGCAAATTCAACTGCTGTTGCATCGGCAATGTCGGGTGCGCCAGTTTTCGTTTCGTCCGTTTCTTTTTTCTTCCCATTGCCATGCTCCAAAAAACTAACCGCGATAAAGTAATCTAGTGGTCTCTAAATCTAGTGACAAGCGAAGCCACTTTTTGACTAGAAAATTGTTGTAACTTGCTGGTGCTTAATTCTTTGGATTTATCAAAAAACGAAGGAAAACCGCATCGTTGGGCTAAAATTTGAGTACTGGTTACTCCGAATCTATCGCTCTTCGGGAGTCAACGTTTTGCAGCAAACGCAAACTGCGTATAATCGTTCCATGTTTCCGGAAAGATCCCCGGAACGAAAAGCGATTAAGGACAGCAAATGACGCCTCTTCTTCGAAAATTGCTTGGCCAGAACTGGCTTCTATTGCTGATCATGCTGGCCCTCGCTGTTTTTGGCGTCGTCGCAATCTACAGCGCGACGTCGACGCGCAGCGACCCATATGCCGCCGATTTCTGGCGGAAACAAGCAAACTGGGTCGCCGTTGGGGTTTTCGCGTTCATGCTGACCAGCTTGGTGCACTACCGTTGGATTCGCTGGGGTGCTTTGCCGATGTACCTGGCCGGCATTGTGTTTCTGATCTTGACGAAGTTCATGGGGGTCAAAGTTTATGGAGCGCGCAGTTGGCTACATCTGGGGCCAATTAATTTTCAGCCGGCCCAGCTTGCCGTTGTCGCAGGCATCATGGTGTTAGCGTTGTTCCTGACTCAGTTTCCCCAAATGCATCCGGCACTGCGGTTACTCCTCTCGGGAGCAATCGCAGGCGCGCCGTGTCTTTTAATCCTCATGCAACCAGACTTGGGCGAAGTCATTATTTGGGTTCCCGTGATGCTTGCGTTGTGGTTCGTCGCCGGGCTGCCACTGCGCTATTTGCTTTGCATCATGCTGATCGGGATTGCGTTCATCCCGATTGCCATCAATTTCGGCCTTAAGCCGTACCAACAACAGCGCATCACCGCTTTTACACACCCCGATATCGACAAGCAGGGTTCGGCGTGGGCGATCAATCAATCGTTGATTGCGATTGGCTCAGGAGGCTGGTCCGGAAAAGGGTTCAAGGCGCCAAATACCCAGATCGAGCTTGGGTTTCTACCTGCGACAGCTGTGCACAATGACTACATTTTTTCAGCCATATCCGAGCAATGGGGTTTTGTCGGCGGAATAGTTCTCATGGGCGCGTTTGCTTTGCTCCTATTAACGTGTCTTTTCGTCGGCTTTTTCGCCGGAGACCAATTAGGACTTCTTCTCGTGGTAGGTGTCACCGCGCTTATCTTCACGCACATCTTCCAAAACGTGGGAATGACGATCGCAATGCTGCCAATCACCGGTGTGCCATTGCCGTTAATCAGCTACAGCGGCTCGTTCGTGCTGGTGATCATGTTCGGTTTGGGCCTGGTCAACAGCGTCTGGATTCATCGAAACGTTCCCGCGTAACAAGACCAATTAGGCTGCGACCGCCTAGATGGGTCGTGCGGGGACCTGGTCGCGCCGAAACAATTTACTTTGGCTTGTGCTTGCCTGTAGAGTCGGGGCGCACAGAGATGGACGCCGATTACAAGGTTAAGCTCGAGGTCTTCGAAGGGCCGCTCGACCTCTTGCTATATCTCATCAAACAGGACGAAATCGACATTTACGATATTTCGCTGGCGCGAATCACCAGCCAATACCTCGAGTATCTCCAGGCGTTCAAAGAACTGAACATTGAGTTGGCGGGCGAGTTCATCGTGATGGCAGCCAACCTCATTTATCTGAAGAGCCGAAGCCTGCTGCCGCGCGATCAACAGCCTCCCGAAGAAGATGCGGCGGAGGACGACCCCCGATGGGAACTAATCCGGCAACTAATCGAGTATAAGAAATTCAAGGAGGCTGCCGCGGAACTCAATCTGCGTGCACTGGAACAAGAAAGGATCTTCATCCGGGAATCCGGATCGTCGCCAGATCTGCAGGAACCGTTGCGCCTGGGCGAGGTTGGAATTTTTCAGCTGATCAATGCTTTCCAAACCGTGATGAAACGACTGGAAGCACGCCAGGATGTGCAGCAAATCTTCAGTGAACGTTTTAGTGTGTCGGAAAAGATCGACGCGATTTTGCAGCGCGTCGCGACCGGCGCTCACTTCCGCTTTTCTGATTTGTTTGGCGACGCTGCATCCAGAATCGAAGTGATTGTCACCTTTCTCGCGCTGCTCGAACTAATCAGGCTGAAGCAAGTCCGCGCCGTTCAGAAAAACGTGTTTGACGAGATTGAAATATCGGCAGCGGTGACCTGAGCATCAGGAGTATGCCGCGAATTTTGATCTTAGGGTGCGGTTACGTCGGAGAGGCGACGGCGGATTTGTTTCATTCTGCCAGCTGGAACGTCGAAGGCTGGGTGCATTCGAAAGAATCGGCAGCGCGGCTTTCAGTAAAGCCGTATTCCATACACGTGGTCGATGTTTCCCGACAGGGTCAGGTCTGCAAATACGCAGGATCATTCGACGCAGTCGTCCATTGTGCCAGCTCGCGTGGTGGTGATGCAGAAAGTTATCGTCAGATTTACCTCAACGGCGCGCGTCATCTCCTCGAAACCCTTCCCAGAGCCAAAATTCTGTTTACAAGCAGCACCAGCGTCTATGCACAGGGCGACGGCTCGTCTGTAACCGAAGAGAGCGAGACGAAACCACTCCGGGAGACCAGCCGGATCCTTTTAGAAGTGGAAAGGTTAGTCCTCGAAAGAGGGGGGATCGTTTCGCGGCTCGCCGGGATCTACGGGCCGCAACGTTCAGCGCTTTTAAGCAAATTCCTAAACGGCACGGCCGTTTTTGATCCAAACAACGACCGTTTTGTTAATCAAGCACATCGGGACGATATCGCGTCCGCACTCTTTCTTTTGTTAAATCGAGAAGCACAGACATCCGCACAGATTTACAACGTCGTTGATGATCAACCTATTTTGCAAAGCGAATGCTACCGCTGGCTTGCCCAAAGGCTGAATCGACCTCTTCCACCGACCAAAAAATCCGAGCAACCCCGCAAACGCGGCGACACCAACAAACGTGTAAGCAACGCAAAATTACATCAGTTAGGCTGGACTCCGAGTTTCCCGACTTTCGCTGAAGCGATGGAACAAAGCGTTCTCCCGAGCTTCGCAGAGGCTGTTTCCGCATCTCATTAACACCGTGACTTCAGCCCAGCGGACGACACGCCATATAGCGAGTCCAACGCGTTTTAACGGTTTTAGCGACTAGGTAAGCCGTTGAAACGACTGAAGCGGTGAGGCCGCGTCACGATTTACCGGCCATAAGGCCGGTGTTAATGAAAATGCGTATCTAAGCCACATGTGCAGCTTGCGGTGTTGCCACGCTTGGCGCGCGGTGCCCCTCGTGTGTTTCACCGAACAACTGGCGGATGACATCTTCTACGGGCACTTCCTGCACGTTTATGTCGCTGACGTCGCAAGCTTCGAGAAGTCGCCGGCAGGTTTCCGTAACTTTTGCGCGTGGAACCTTCAATTGCACCGAGATCGGTGTTTGTTCGGTGATTTCGCCAAACGCGGACAGATCGCGTGTCTCTTCCTTTTCGAAAGTAAGACTCAGAATTTTATAACCCGAGAAACGATCGACGATCTCTGCCAGCGGGCCATCGAAAAATATTTTGCCGTGATCGATCACCAACACCCGATCACATAACTCTTCGATGTCCTGCATGTAATGGCTGGTGAGCAATGTGACGATGCGATGTTGTTCATTGTAAATGCGCAAGAATTCCCGCACTCGTTGTTGGCTAACCACGTCCAGACCGATGGTCGGCTCATCAAGAAATAACACACGCGGCTGGTGAATAAGCGCTGCGATCAGCTCCATTTTCATTCGTTCGCCTAACGAAAGCTCCCGTACCATCACGTTCATTTTGTCCCGCACCTCCAGAAGATCTGACAATCCGTCCACCACTTTCCTAAACCGCTCGCGGTCGATGCCGTAGATTGCGCGGTTCAGCTCGAGAGACTCCTGTGCTGGGAGATCCCACCAGAGCGCATTCTTTTGTCCCATCAGCAGACTAAACTGCCGTTTCATTTCGTTACGCCTTTCCCAGGGAACAAAACCGAGCACGCGCGCCTCGCCTGAAGTCGGGTTAAGCAAGCCGGAAAGCATTTTGAGCACGGTAGTTTTCCCGGCACCATTCGGGCCCAGGAATCCGACAAACTCGCCTTCCTCGATTTGAAACGTGACCTGATCAGCCGCTCGCGTTTCGTTGTACTGCCGCCATGCGAGACCTTTCACTGCGCCCCAGAGACCGCGCTCTTTGCGGTAAGTGCGATAGACTTTGGTAAGTTTGGACGCTTCAATTACTGGCATACGGAGCTTTGGAGAGGAAGCTATCAGCTTTGCCTACAGAACATCGTCGAGGCACGCCAGCAAATGTGAAACAGTTTGCTCTGTTTCGTCGCCCATATTCGACAGCCGAAAAGTTTGGCCACGGATCTTGCCGTAACCGGGATCAATCACCAAATGGTGCTTTTCCCGCAGCCTTTTCGCGAGGTCCAGCACATCGATGCCTTTACTGTTTTTCACGCAGGTGAGCGTTTTCGTGCGGAATCCTTCCTCGGCAAAAAAATCGAATCCGGCACGTCGCACCCAATTGTGCACGAGCGCATTCGTGCGTGCGTGACGAGCATAACGCGCCTCAAGACCTTCCTGAAAAATTTCATCGAGCTTGGACTCAAGCGCATGAACGTGCCCGATGCTCGGCGTACTCGGCGTCATGTACTGAGCCTGCTCGCTTTTGAATTCCAGAAAATCGAAATAAAATCCGCGATTCGGGACTTTCCCGGCGCGTGCAAACCCCTTTTCCGAAACGGAAAACAACGAAAACCCCGGCGGCAGCGCGAGCGCTTTTTGCGCTCCGGTGAGCACCACGTCGATCCTGAGCGCATCCATGTCGATTTTCACCGCCGAAAAGGAAGACACGGTATCAACGATCAGCGCGACATCGGGATATTTGGCCAGGACGCAGCAAATTTCTGGGAGCGGATTCATCACGCCGGTTGAGGTTTCGCTGTGAGTCAACGTAACGGTGTCGAATTTTCCGGTGGCCAGTTGCCGATCGAGGTCCTTGGGGTCGATATGCTTTCCCCATTCCACCTGAAGCGGTTCGGCGTTTTTACCGCATCGCTTAGCGACATCGAACCATTTGTCTGAGAACGCACCGCACATGCAGCAAAGCACGCCGCGATCGGCCAGGTTGCGGATCGACGCCTCCATGACACCCCACGCCGACGATGTGGAAAGAAACACCGGCTGCTTTGTGCTGAACAACGTCTGAAGCTTTGGATGAATCTCGCGGTAAAGATTCCTGAAATCTTCGCTGCGATGGCCAATCAACGGACGCGAAAACGCCGCCCAGGTTTTTTCGGAAACTTCAACGGGACCGGGAATGAAAAGCTTGTTGTGCGGATGCATGGACAACCATCCGACATTCAGCCCGCCTCCGCAAAAGTTACGGCGCGGCAGGCATCCAAGATACAAGGTTAAAGTTCTGCGGGCCAAGTTGCAGTGAGAGGCATTGAGACGTACGCGTCACGGATATGCATCGCCTGTTTGTTTCCTGGGTCCTTTGGATCGTCCTCGCCGCCGCCACGCGAGCTCAACCGCCGAGCCATCTCGTGTTCGTAAGCAACGAACGCTCAGGCGACGTCACAGTGATTGATGGAGCCACCGATAGCGTCGTCGGGACCTTTCCAGTGGGCAAACGGCCGCG
>DATFXP010000061.1:0-10392 GCA_035315785.1 Candidatus Udaeobacter sp.
TTAGGCGCGATCAACGGCGTGACGTCCTCGCTCACTGTCGTTGTCTGGATTGGAGTAACTACAGCGCTCATGGCTGCGCTGATCGCCATCGCGCAGGCCGACATTAAGCGTATCCTCGCTTATTCAACCATATCGCAACTCGGTTTGATGATGGTCTCGTTAGGCGTCGGTGGCGTTGCAGCCGGGATCATGCATTTACTGGCGCACGGTTTTTTCAAGGCGCTTCTGTTTCTCGGCTCTGGATCCGTAATTCACGGGTGCCATGGTGAACAGGACATAGGCAAAATGGGCGGTCTGCGCCGTCTCATGCCGGTGACGTTTGGAACGTACGCCATTGGCATGCTGGCATTGAGCGGCGTTCCACTCTTTTTCTCTGGTGGCTGGACCAAGGAAGAAATTCTTCATGCCAGCGAGCATTGGCCGCGATCGCATGCACCGTATTACCTGATGCTGGCGGGCGTCGTTCTCACGGCGCTCTATATGACGCGGCAAATGATCTACGTCTTTTTCGGGAATCGCCGGAGCGCCGCAGAGCCCGCGCACGAAAGTCCGCGTGTGATGACGATGCCGCTTATTGTGCTGGCGATCGGCACGGTCTTCCTGAGCGTCGTGCTCACCCCTGCGTGGCCATGGATGGATGATTATCTTAAGGGTGAACCGGCTCACTTCGACATTGCGCACTTCATTGAGCCAATGCTTTTCATTTCGCTCGTGCTCGTTGGCGGTGGGATCGCGCTCGGCGTTTGGTTTTATCGCAAAGCTGGCGAGCAGGATCGAAATCGAGCTGCAGAAGTTGATCCACTTGAGTACGCACAACCCGCATTATTCCGATTCCTCACAAACAAGATGTCGATCGATGAGTTGTACGCGCGAACGATTATCGCTTTCGCCTGGGCGAGCGCGCGTTTGTCCGACTGGATGGATCGTTATTTTTGGGACGGTTTGGTGCGCGGCTTCGGCTCGATCGGCCAACTGTTTGGAGTATTTACAGCGGATATGGACGAGCGCGGCATTAACGCCGGAGTGGATGAAACGACCGTCGGCGCTCGCGGTTTGGGCCGTCTGTTGTCCCGCGCGCACTCTGGACAAATTCAAATTTATCTTGGCATCGTCGCTGTTGGGATGCTGGCGCTGCTTCTTTTGTACGCATGGTTGGTTTAGTCACGGCGATTATTTTGATTCCGCTGATCGGCGCACTGGCTGTGTGTACCTGGCCCCCCGCCTCCGCCGCGGCTGCGGCGGGCAGGCTTCGGAATGGTCGTCCGATTGCGCTCATGTTTAATGTCATTTCTGCCGGCTGCGCCCTGGCGTTGTGGCGAAATTTCGATGCAACCGCGACTGAACTACAATTCGTGGAACATCATCCGTGGATTCCGGCTATTAACGCCGAATATCTGGTAGGCGTAGACGGCCTGAGCCTGCTACTCGTGTTGCTCACCTCTCTGATCATTCCATTCGCATTCTTTGCGCGACCGGCTCCTGAAAGTCGCGCGTTTTACGCGACCATGCTGGTTATGCAGTCCGCTCTCTACGGCACGTTCACCGCGCAGAATTTCGTTCTTTGGTTCCTGTTTTACGAAATGAGTCTGATCCCCGGCTTCCTACTGATCAAAATCTGGGGCGGTGAAAATCGTGATCGCGCCGCGACCAAGTTTTTCCTCTACACGTTTCTGGGAAGCGTTGCCATGTTGCTTTCGTTCCTGGGGATTTATTTGGCGAAAGGCACGTTCGACTTCGCCGCTCTGGCGAGTTTTGGAAAGACCGGGCTGCTTTCGGGAAGTCTCGCCTGGCTCGCTTTTGCCGGCATTTTTGTTGGGCTCGCGGTAAAGGTGCCGCTGTTTCCGTTTCACACCTGGCTGCCTGACGCCTACCAAACTGCGCCTACCGGCGTTTCCATGGTGCTCACTGGCTTGCTATCGAAAATGGGCATTTACGGTTTCGTGCGGCTATTGCTTCCGTTGTTCCCTAACGAGATCAAAATCATCGGCCCGTGGCTGCTTGCGCTGGTGGTTTGCTCGATCGTTTTCGCGCCGCTAGCTGCGTGGGCGCAGCGCGATTTGAAACGGATGATCGCCTATCTCTCGATCAACCATCTTGGTTACTGCATGCTGGGGCTTTTTGCGCTGGCCGCGTCACCCGCTGTCGCTGCGACGATCGACACACAGGCGGCGCTGAGTGGCGTGTTCATGCAAATCTTCAATCACGGTATTACCGCGGCGACGCTTTTCTACTTTGTGGGCCTGCTGGAACAACGGCGCGGCTTGCGGGACATCGACGATTTTGGCGGCATGATGCAGCGGACACCGCTGCTCTGTGGCTGGATGAGCGTCGCCATGTTTTCGTCGCTCGGCCTGCCGGGGCTGAACGGATTCGTTGGCGAGTTTCTGATTTTCAAAGGCTCATTTGCGTTGGCGGCCGCGTTCACTGCCATTGCCGTTGTTGGTCTTCTTGTCACAGCGATTGTTTTCATGCGAGCGATGCAATCGCTGTTCAGCGGACCGCTGACAGAAACCTGCAGCGCATTTCCTGATCTTTTGCGAAGCGAGAAACTTGTCGTCGTTCCTGTGACATTGCTGATGTTCGCCATCGGCATCGCGCCGCAATTCATCTTCAATATTTTCAACACAACAGTCGTTCAAATGGCGCGACTGCTTAGCTGAGTTTCAGTGCGAATGTGCACATGATCGCCTGGACGATTTACCTAACCTTTGGCGGCGCAGTTCTGCTGTTGGTTTTGCCGCGCGCATTGGCCCGCTGGATCGCGCTGGTGGCGACCATCGCAGGGTTGGCACTTGGCTCGGTCGCATTCGTCGCGACGCCAATTGCGGATCTCACCCAGTTTAGAACGATTGTACTCGCGCCGTGGGTGCCAGCGCTTGGGATGAATTACCATCTGGCGCTCGATGGCGTTAGTCTGACGATGCTTCTTGTCACCGGCATTTCAGCCGTAAGCACAGTGCTGTTTTCATGGGATGTGGAACATCGGCAGAACGAATTTTTTTTCTGGCTTCTGCTGGTGGTGGCCGGGTGCTACGGCGTGTTCCTCAGCGCGGATCTGTTTTTGCTGTTCGTGTTCTACGAATTGGTGATTGTGCCGAAATATTTTCTCATCGCCATCTTTGGCTCGACCAACAAGGAATACGGCGCAATGAAGCTTACCCTGTATTCCTTCTTCGGTGGGATGTTCGTGTTTGTTGGAATACTGGTCGCTTATGTCAGTGGGGGATCATTGGACCTGAATCAGTTGTCGCAGTTCGAGTTTTCGCCGCAACTGCAATCGTGGGCGTTTCCAGTGTTGTTTCTCGGCTTTGTTGTGCTGGCCGGCATTTGGCCGCTGCACACGTGGGCGCCGACTGGTCATGCCGCTGCTCCGACTGCGGGTTCAATGTTGCTCGCGGGAATTGTGATGAAGCTCGGTTCTTACGCCGGTCTCCGTGTTGCGATGAATCTTTTTCCGCAGGGATTTGAGATGTGGAGCAAATGGATTGCTGTGCTCGCAGTAATCGGAATCGTGTATGCAGCCGCAGTGGCGCTTCGCCAACGTGATCTGAAATTTGTAATTGGGTATTCGAGCGTGAGCCACATGGGCTTCGCGCTACTCGGTTTGGCCACAGCCAACGCGCTCGGCGTTTCCGGCGCAGTATTGCAGATGTTCTCGCACGGCGTGATCGCGGCTCTTCTATTCGCCGTCGCCGGACGCATGATCTACCGGCGTACGCACACGCGCCAACTCGATGCGCTTTCCGGAATGAATTTGAGCCACGCAATGCCCTTCGCGGCTTTCGCTTTCGTAGTCGCCGCGGCGGCCTCAATGGGTATCCCCGGCTTCAGCGGATTTGCAGCCGAGATCACAATTCTAATCGGCGCATGGAAAACATACCCGGTTGCGGTTTGGATCGCTGGAGCCGGAATCGTTCTCGTCGCCGCGTTCACATTGCGCGCGCTAAAGCTTTCATTCTTTGGTGAGAAACGCGCCCAAGACGAAGTTACAAAAGATACAGCGGTAAATCGGAAAGAGTTCAACCCGATCACAATTCCGGAGAAAATCGGCGCCTGCATGCTGATGCTCACCACATTCGCCGTCGGTGTTTATCCCAAACTGTTGCTGGATCGCATCATGCCTGCTGTCGAAACGATGAGATTTTTGAAATGAAACGCCTTCTGCACTGCGACGCGTCAGCCCTTAACCATGTCCTATCTCGAGCTTCTTAAACTTGCATCTCCTGAAGCGGTCGTCGTTCTCACTGCTTTGGTCGTGCTCTCGATCGGCCTCCTGGCTAAGCGCGCAATGTCCGCTTGCGCTTTTGTCGCTGGTCTCGGACTTATAATTTCGATCGGGGCGATCCTGCCCCTGCCGGCCCACGAGACGCTGTTTGGCGGAATGCTTGTGATCTCGCCGCTCACGTCGCTGTTCCAAATCATTTGTCTCGCGCTCGCATTTTTCACGATCCTTCTGATCCAGGCAGAAAAGGCGTCGCGCCATCCCGGCGAATATCTGGCGCTTGTTCTTCTGGCAACTGTCGGCCTGATGCTGCTCGTCGGAAGTGAAGAACTGCTCATGATTTTCATCGGTCTCGAGTTGCTCGGCTTGTCGCTTTACGTCATGGCCGCATTCGATAAAACGGACGTGCGGTCAGCCGAAGCCGGTCTGAAATATTTTCTCTTCGGCAGCACCGCGAGCGCATTCACACTCTTCGGAATCAGCGTGGTTTACGGAATGACTGGAACAACCGGTCTCGCCCCGATTGCGGCAAAATTGGCGACGACACCAATACAGCCGCTGCTTGCGGTTGGAATCGTCATGATGCTCGTTGGCTTCGCATTCAAAATCGCGGCCGCGCCGTTTCATCTGTGGGCACCTGACGCCTATCAAGGTGCGCCTGTTCCGAGCGCGGCGTTCATCGCTTCAGGTTCGAAAGTCGCGTCGTTTGTTGTGCTGGGAAAAATCGTACTCATAGGCTTTGCGCCGGCGCACGGCAGCGCCGGATGGCACGCGATGGCGGCCGGGTGGTCCCCTTTGCTTGCGGCACTGGCGGCGTTATCGATCGTGATCGGCAATCTCGTAGCGCTTGTGCAATCAAACGTGCGCAGGTTGCTTGCCTACTCTGCGGTCGCACACGCGGGCTACACATTGATTGGGTTTGTTGCCGGTGACCGCGAAGGCTTTTCCGCGGCCTTGTTCTACACGACAATTTATGCAGTCACGCTCGTCGGCGCGTTTGCCGTTGTCGGCATCGTTCGGCGCGACACCGGCGGCGACAATTTCTCTAATTTTTCCGGCCTTGCTTCCCGTTCACCATTGCTAGCCGGGTCCATGGCAGTTTTTATGTTGTCCCTCGCAGGCATCCCGCCGTTGGCTGGATTTTTCGGAAAATTCTATTTGTTCAGCGCGGCGCTACACGCTGGGGCCAATCAGGCGCTTCTTTGGCTCGTCGCGCTTGGTCTCGTTGGCAGTTTCGTTTCGCTGTATTATTACCTTCTCGTGTTGAAAGCAATTTTTGTCGACGCCCCGTCCTCCGGGGTAGCGGAACCGATGGAGCACGGGCGATCCGATTTTTTGCAGCGCGCTACGGTCACGGTGCTTGCCACGGCAGTTGTTTTCCTCGGTGTGATGCCGAACGTTTTGGCATCGCGTATTGTGGCCGCGATACCATAAGAAATCGCAAAAAAATGCAATTAACGCTTGACCCATGCACCGTAAGTTTTGCATCAAAAGTGAGAGTCTCCTTGCGAAGTTAGTGATGTGAAGATGGGCAGCATCAGCGAGTTCATTGATCGGAATTTCCGGCATTTCAACGCGGCCGTGCTGAAAGACGCAGCCGACGCTTACATTGCGTATCTTGATCGTGGCGGAAAGATGATGATCACGCTGGCAGGCGCTATGAGCACTGCCGAACTGGGTGTGTCGCTCGCGGAAATGATTCGCCGCGACAAAGTGCACGCCATTACCTGCACGGGTGCGAACATGGAGGAAGATCTGTTCAATCTCGTCGCGCGCAGCAAATACGAACGGATTCCAAATTATCGAGAGCTAAGTCCGCAACAAGAGGAGGAGCTTTTGCGGCGGCACCTCAATCGCGTCACTGACACTTGCATTCCGGAAGAGGAAGCGATGCGCCGCATTGAGCGAGTGGTGCTCGATGAGTGGATAGCCGCTTCGGAAAACAACGATAGAAAATTTCCCCACGAGTTCCTTTACAAAATCCTGCGCGAGTGCCGCCTCAAACAATTTTACGAGATCGATCCAGCCGATAGTTGGATGGCCGCCGCTGCGCACAAGAACGTACCCCTATTTGTGCCCGGGTGGGAAGATTCGACCCTCGGAAACATTTACGCCGCCCGCTGCATCACAGGCGCAATTAACAATGTGCAAGCGGTTCGTTCGGGGATCGAATACATGATCGAACTCGCGGACTGGTATCGCCGGGCATGTAAGGATTCATCCATCGGTTTCTTCCAAATTGGCGGAGGCATCGCAGGCGATTTTCCCATTTGCGTTGTGCCCATGTTGAATCAGGACGTGGTCAGCATGCCGGTCCCCGAGTGGGGTTATTTTTGCCAAATCAGCGATTCCACGACCAGTTTCGGATCATACTCCGGTGCGGTGCCTAACGAGAAGATCACGTGGGGAAAACTGAACGTCGATACGCCACGGTTCGTGATCGAATCTGACGCGACAATCGTTGCGCCGCTGGTTTTCGCGAAGGTTTTAGGCTGGTGATCCGACATTGCGTCGTCGCGTCAGCGATTCGATGGCGTGAGGCAAGCTTTGAACCGAGGATAGGGAATGCTTTACGTGGTGGCGACACCGATCGGTAATTTGGGCGACATCACCTTGCGGGCTCTTGAGGTCCTGAAGAGCGTTGATGTTGTCGCGGCGGAAGACACGCGCCACTCCGGTTTACTGCTAAAACATTTCGAGATTAAAAAGCCCTTTGTCAGTTATCACGAGCATAATGAAGCGGCGCGCACGGCTGAGTTGATCGAACGCCTCGCCCGAGGCGAGAACGTAGCGTTGATCACAGACGCCGGGACACCTGCATTGTCGGATCCAGGGCTGCGCCTCATTCGTGAATGCATCAGTCGCGAACTGCCATTTACGATTGTCCCCGGAGCATCGTCGATTCTCACGGCTCTGCTCGGTTCGGGATTTGCCACCGACAAATTCTTCTTCTGTGGATTTCTTCCAGTGAAAAGCGGCCAACGCGAGCGCGAATTGCAGATAGCAGCTGGGCGCGAAGAGACGACGCTTTTTTTTGAATCTCCTTACCGGCTTCTCAAAACACTTCAGGCTTGCAGCAGCATCATGCCAGATCGGCAATTGTGCATCGCACGTGAGCTGACAAAAAAGTTTGAGGAATTACGTCGGGGCACTGCTGCCGAGCTGCGTGTGCACTATGAGGCACATCCGGCGAAGGGCGAAATCGTGCTGGTCATCTCTGGCGCGTAGTGGGATCCTCCGAGTCTGCAATGAGCCACTAAGCTTTGCCAGTAAATGATGGGGACAGCGCAGGAAACAGGCGTGCGAATAAACAAGCCGTGACCGTCGTCCAATCCAGCCACTGAAATCAGCTGGAACCTATGCGACCGGATATTGGCTTTCCGCAAAATCTCGCAGGTGCTTCATGTCCTGCCGGCTTTCTCCCCGTTGAGTTGCCGACCGGAGTAAATGAACAGGCTCGGAAACGTTGGCTCGGCGACGGGACTGTCGCGAGCAGATTGGGCCGCTTCTGCGATTATGAATTGATGACCCGCCTGTCACGATCCCTAACGCCATTGCTCGCGGGATGCATCGTCACGTTTTTACAGATTGTAATGGCGGTGGCTTTGCTTGCTCCAGAAGAGCCGATCGCCAACCGGTACTCCGCGCTGATTCAACACGACAGCTATTGGTTCATGAACATTATCGATCGCGGATACCAGACCATTGTCCCACCGAGCGATCACAAGGTTATGGAAGTCTCGAATGTTGCATTTTTCCCTGCGTATCCCGCGATTGCCGCATTGCTCCGAAATGTATTCACCATTAACACCGGCACAGCGCTTTTGATCACCGCTCAGCTCGCTACGTGGGGATTTTGGACCTATTTCTTCCTTTTTTGCAGGCGTTGGAAAGTTGCGCCTTCGCTTCAAATTTGTGGGACGCTGGTCGTCCTGGCGAACCCTGCAGCATTCTTCCTCATCGCCGGTTACTCGGAATCGCTCTTTCTAATGGCGCTGCTTGGCTTCATCTATTGGAGCACCACGGAAGGTCGCACGGCGAGAGTGTTGGCGGCCGTGCATGGAGTCGTTATGTCCGCCACCCGAATTGTCGGAATTGTGTGCGCTGCCTTTCCTCTTGTGCGCTCGGCTTTTCAAACGGGATGGCACGGTTTGCGCGAGCCGCGCAAATGGCTTCGCGAGAACCGCGCAGCTGTCGTGTTGACGTTTGTGGCGGCAAGCGGCGGGATCGCCTTTTTCGTTTTGTGCCAATTGCGCTGGGGCCACTGGGACCTTTATATGCGCACACAGGCGGCTGGTTGGGGCATCGTGCCCGATTACCTTGCAGTGGTTAGACTAGAAAGCTATCGCTGGCTTGTTCCGGCGCTAAACGATCCCACTGAAATGAGCCAGTTGTCGATGACACTTGGCGCTCTGCTGTTCGTCGCCATAGCAGTTTGCGAATTCATCCCAGCAATTCGTCGCCGGGCCGGCCTACCGGTACGCGCAGGGATCTATTTCTGCGCGGTCACGATTTATTACCTCTCGGTGAGCGGCGTCGCCTGCGTCGACATGGAAAGCATGCTGCGATATGAGTTCAGCGCGTACGCCTTGATCGTGCTGGCGCTTTTGAATTTTCTGCGTCAATTTCGCACGCCGCCGATATGGGTGCGGGCTTTGGGCACGGCGGCAGTAGCGTTGGTCAGCGCTGCGGGGCTGTGCGTACAGGGCTGGTACGTCTGGAATTTCACGCGGGGCCACTGGGTCGCCTAGCAAAACATGAAACCAAAGGTCGTCATCATCGGTGCAGGTCCGGCAGGTCTAACGGCTGGCTATTTGCTTTCGAAAAATGAAGTCGATGTCCTCGTTTTGGAAGCCGATCCTGTTTACGTGGGCGGCATTTCGCGCACTGCAACTTACAAAGGCTTTCATTTCGATATCGGCGGTCACCGCTTCTTCTCAAAATCCAAACCGGTTGAAGACTTGTGGAGCGAGATTTTGCCGAATGACATGCTCACGCGCCCACGCTCATCGCGCATTTTTTACGGCGGCAAATTTTTTTCCTATCCCTTGAAGCCATTTGAAGCGCTGCTAAAGCTTGGCGTTTTCAGATCGATCCTGTGCGTTCTTTCCTGGCTGAAAGCGCGTCTATTTCCGGTGCGGAATCCGCGGAATTTCGAAGAATGGGTGAGCAATCAATTCGGAAGACGTCTGTTTAACACGTTCTTCAAAAGTTATACCGAAAAGGTCTGGGGAATGAGCTGCAAGGAGATTTCCGCTGACTGGGCGGCGCAGCGGATCAAGGGTTTGTCGTTAGGCAGCGCAATCAAAAACGCACTTATCCCGCAGCGTTACAACGGCGACCGAAGCAAAGTCATCAAGACGCTGATTAATTCTTTTCGTTATCCGCGACGAGGTCCAGGAATGATGTGGGAGGCCTGCGCCGAAAAGATGACGGCGCTGGGCGGCAAATTGGAGATGGGCTGTCGAGTGACGCGCTGCTCCTACGACGATTTGTCCGGCCAATGGAATATTGAATACAAAAACGGTGACGGAGATCTGCACATCATCGAAACCGAACATGTCATTTCATCCGCGCCGATGCGCGAGCTGGTCTGCGGTTTGTCACCATCTGCGAGTCAACGAACCAAGCGCGCCGCTGAAAGCCTCAAGTATCGCGATTTCCTCACGGTCATGTTGATCTTGAAAGATCGGCAGATGTTCGATGACAACTGGATCTACATCCACGACCCGAGCGTGAAAGTTGGTCGCGTTCAGAACTTCCGTTCCTGGTCCCCCGAAATGGTGCCTGAGACGGATAAGGTTTGTTATGGTCTCGAGTATTTCTGTTTCGAACACGACGGTCTTTGGGACTCTAGCGACAAAGATTTGATCGAGCTCGCTAGGCGCGAGCTAATTCAGATCGGGTTGGCGAAGGAAGGCGATTTCGTCGATGGCTGCGTCGTTCGCCAGAAAAAGGCATATCCGGTTTACGATGACGACTACGCGCGGCATGTCGCCACAATTCGTCAGGAACTGGACACGCGATATCCGAACCTCCACCTGGTTGGCCGTAACGGAATGCACAAATACAATAACCAGGACCACGCCATGATGACAGCAATGTTGTGCGTGGAAAATATCCTCGCTGATACAAAACTTTACGATCTCTGGCAGGTGAACAGTGACGCC
>DATFXP010000062.1:0-17577 GCA_035315785.1 Candidatus Udaeobacter sp.
TCGATACCTACAGCCATGTGAATCGCGCTCACTCATATCGTATGGCGCAACTGATGAGCACCGATGAGCCGGAGAATGTGATTCCGATGGCGGCGGAAGCGTAAGCGAAACCATCTCGAATTTTCTGATTGCCTTCCCAAAAGGGGCGGAATGATTCGCCGACGCGCTTGACTCCCATTAACGCTTCACTGATTCTTGGCGGCGACTATTGATGACGCGGCTTTGACACTTCGGTGAGGCCGTTGTCCGTTACTCTAATTCGATCGCTGCTGCCGCCGTTTTCGGACATGTGGCAAAAGCTGCCACACAATTCCTGCCCGATTCTCATGCACCTCGCTGTGGATAGGTGCGCTCACAGCGACAATTTCCGTTCTTTTTTTGGCACCGAGATCCCTTTCCAGACCATGTCCGCGCGGCACGTTTAACTGTGCAATTCGAGATGTTTCGCTTCGCTCAACACGACAATCCTGATACAAAAGGCACGCTCCGTATGAAGGCATTCGGTTGCACTGACTGGTTGGGCTGAAGCGCATCCGAATTAATCGGAACGGACATAAAATCAATGGATAAGAAGCCCTGACGTTGTTAACCGTGGTGATCCCCGCACGCGATGAAGAAACTTGCATCGCCTCAACCGTAGAACATCTGCATGTCGAGCTACGGTTACACAATGTGCGCCATGAGATCATCGTTGTAGATGATGGAAGCGTGGATCGCACGTGGGAAATTGTTAACGAAATCAAAAACCGCATCCCAGGCGTTAAGCCAGTGCAGAGCCCCGGCTCCGCACGGATTTGGCCGCGCGCTCGTGGCTGGCTTGGACGAGATGAAAGGCGACGCGATGGTCTTAATGGTGGCCGATGAGTCCGACGATTGCAGGGATGTGGTGCGTTACTGGAAAACGCTGCAGCAAGGCTACGATTGCGTATTTGGAAGCCGATTCATCAAAGGTGGGCGAGTCATTGACTATCCAAAGTTGAAACTCGTCTTGAACCGGCTCGCAAATCTCTTCCTCAAAGTCATGTCTAACATTCCAATGAACGATACCACCAACGCATTTAAAGCATACCGCCGTGAAGTCATCGCCGGTTGTCGGCCATTAATCTCGCCACATTTCAACATTACGGTCGAGCTGCCCCTCAAAGCGATCGTTCGTGGTTACTCTTGCGCGACGATTCCGATCACTTGGTGTAATCGACGCAGCGGGACTTCCAAGCTAAGCTCAGGGAAATGGGCAGCCGTTATCTTTTTGTTTGTCTTTACATCTGGCTGGAAAAATACTTCAGCCGCCGGTCATCCTTCAAAATTCTGACACATTCCAGCAGCGAGAACGAAAAGAATAAAAAGTAACGCTGGATAAATAACAAGGTTGCCCCATGGCCACAGAAAGGTTGGCATTAAGAGGCCAGTGAATCCGGCCAACACATCAAATAAGAGAACGCCAACTAAATTCCACCAAGCATTAGACTGCAACGTGCAATCTATTTCTGCCTCCATAGAGGCAGTTTGCCCGAAAACACCGCAAGTTGGCAAGCTCGCTTGTCGGACTAGGGCTGAACGTCAAGTTTCATTACCGGATGAATTTCCCACACAGCGTAGTCCGGCATGTATTTGCGACGGTTGCTTTGCTCCTTCGGAGCATGGCCTACGTCCCACAACGCTTTCCCAATAACTGTAATGATAGGAGATTGACCGAAGGTCAGCTTCTTCGCAGTGCCAGTGTGAAAAGGAAACCGTGTGGGAGTCCAACTGAAAACAGTTGTGCGAATCTCACACCACTGCGGTTGTGCTGGTATTTCACAGACAACGACTCCGGGCTTGTCACCGGTTGCATCGTGCAGCGCAATACTCCTCGTCGGCTGATTGCAAAGGGTTGCGAGCAGGGCGTCGAGGCCAGGCGATGACGCGGGCAAAAACGCGCTCAACAACGGAGCACGAACCAATGAACCTAGAAACGTTTTCGAATTTCGCGCTGATGCAACGCGGACGCGGGTTGACCTTCAGGTATAGTATTGAGCAGACCCAAGGTTCACATGGGCTTTCAACCAATAGAAAATTACGGCGTGATCGGGAACATGCAGTCCATTGCACTGGTCGGCATGAACGGGTCCATCGATTTCCTGTGCTATCCGGATTTCGACTCTCCAACAGTGTTTGCTGCTCTCCTGGATGATCACAAAGGCGGCCGATTTGAGATTCGACCGCAGCTGACCAACATGCGCGTCCGTCAGCTTTACCTTCCTAATACGAACATTCTGCTTACGCGATTTCTTGCCGAAGAAGGTGTCGTCGAGCTGACAGACTATATGCCGATCGAGGAGGACGCAGAACAGCCAAATGAGATCGTGCGAATGGTAGCCGTGATCAGAGGCAATGTGCGTCTCAATATGCGTTGCGCGCCGCGCTTTAACTATGCAGCATCGAGGCATCAGCTGAAGATCTCAGATCGCTGCGCGACGTTTTTTCCGGCGGAGAATGGCTGCTCGCCGATATCGCTCTACTCGACCGTTGCGATAGAACGGGAATCCGAGGACGTAATCTCGGAATTCAGTTTGCAAGCCGGGGAGACAGCTACTTTCCTTCTTGGTCCAGTCTGCGCCGAAGCGCAGCATCCCCGAATGGAACTTGTCGGCAAACGCTTCCTTGGGACGGTCCACTTTTGGAAGGCATGGGCTTCAAATTCGAATTACAAAGGCCGCTGGCGAGAGATGGTCCAACGCTCCGCCTTAGTACTCAAATTATTAATTAGTCGCAAGCATGGCTCGCTCGTTGCGGCACCCACATTTTCCCTGCCTGAAAGCATTGGCGGGGTTCGGAACTGGGATTACCGCTTCACTTGGTTGCGAGATGCCGCCTTTACTCTGTACGCGCTGATCCGGCTAGGTTTCGTTGACGAAACGGCAACGTTCATTGAGTGGCTGAAAGGGAGGCCCGGTGACGACGCTCAGCGCGGTCCGTTGCAAGCGATGTATGGCCTCAATGGCAGGGAAAAACTCGAGGAAGTTTCGCTGGATCATCTCTCCGGATACGAGAACTCGTGGCCGGTGCGCATTGGCAATGCCGCTTACAAACAACTGCAACTGGACATTTACGGTGAGATGATGGACTCCATTTATCTGGCAAATAAATATGGCCATCCAACCACTCATGCCGGATGGCTCGATGTTCAACGTGTCCTCGAGTGGCTGCGCAACAACTGGCAACGCCCCGATGAGGGGATATGGGAGGTTCGCGGCGGGGCAAGGGAATTCCTGAACTCGCGTGTGATGTGCTGGGTTGCTTTCGACCGCGCATTACGCCTGGCGCAGAAGCGCTCGCTCTCGGGCCCGCTCGATGTATGGCGACTCACGCGAGACGAGATTCGAAATGATATCTTTACGAACTTCTGGGACGACGAGCTGCAGTCGTTCGTCCAAGCAAAGGGGACAAAAGACCTCGACGCGTCGGCGATGCTGATGCCAATGATGAGGTTCATCAGCCCAGTGGACCCGATGTGGCTTTCGACGATGAGAGCAATAGAGAAACGCTTAATCGAAGGCACACTTGTTCGCCGCTACGAAGACCGGTCGGGGGTGGACGGCCTGCCGGGGACTGAAGGCAGCTTCACCACCTGCTCGTTTTGGTATATCGAGTGTCTCGCTCGCGCGGGTGAGTTAGAAAAGGCGCAGTTGCTGTTTGAAAAGCTGCTGGGCTATGCTAACCACCTCGGCCTGTATTCAGAAGAATTGGGTAACGATGGCCGGCATCTTGGTAATTTCCCGCAGGCGTTTACGCACCTCGCGCTAATTAGCGCAGCAACCTATCTCGACCGGGCCCTCTCGGGCACAAGGGGTGCCGTGTGGCGCTAGGGTCGATCCAGTACAGCATCAGAAAAATCGACAGCGATTATTTCGATGAGGCATAGGTTTTAAGACGTCAGGTGAAGTACTGGGAAATCATCGCTGAGAACCTCAGCAAAGCGGGATGTGTCTCAGCCTTGGATTCTCAGCGGCGAACAATCTGGATTGCCGACGCTCATCGGGGCCGATGGTAACCGTTTCGTTGTGCGTGCGGATGAAAAGCTGACTTGAGTTTCTACAATTAGAAGAGGTCTATCCGCGAAGTTTCTTGGTTATCCGTGTTTGTGCGTTTCTATCAGATTGCCACTTTCATCGTAAACGCAAATCACAGCATCATGTGAACGGCTCAAGTGCTTCGCGTATCCCACTGCGTTGTCTGATTTGTCGTACCACAACCGACCGAATGGCAGCACATCGGAAATCAGATCAAAGCCGCGTTTATCTTTGCGCGGGCGGACTTCGTAAACGTGGGCAACTTTCAAGGTGAACTCGACGGCTGCGCGGCGCGACGCTTTTTTTCGATTACTGCGCCATGTGTGTCGACGGCAATCTTGTGTGCGAGTTGGTCAATGGTGTTATGGATCACAACGTTGTGAGCAATGAGATGATCGTTAGAGTCGGTAATCGCAACCGAGGCTGCATATCCAGTGCGGGACTCGCCACCCACGGCAACGGCTAGCCGCATAACGGAGCAGGAAATCTTAAGTTCCGGTTGTTTGTCAGTGACCAAAACGCCATCCAATTTGCGAAACTCGCGTGACAGTGCACCGATCATCGACGGGGCGTCGCTATCAGGGTTTGCTATTGCGTGGACGCTGACGCGAATCTGCGGAGTGTCTGCTGACAAATTAAGTGAGAACGAACAGATCAACAGACTGGTAAAAAACGAAATGATGCGGAGTTTGTGTGCGGCAATTGTCGATGTCATCGGGAGTAGACATTCAATCACACTGCGCCGTGCGCCGTAAAGCGTGCAGGGATCGCTGATGACATCGGACTGGATCGCCATAGCCCGTCAATCCAGCGGCGAATCTGGCAAGCTGGATTGCTGACGCACATCGCGACGGAAAGCGTTTCGTCGTGCAAGCGGATGGAAAGCTGACTGCGTTTCTGGAACTGCAAAGGGCGATACACCAGTTCGTGGTGAGTTTGCTGTCGTAATGGCCGCCCGGTAACCTGCATACCGATGAAAAGCTGACTGCGCTCCTGGAATTGGAACCGATTGTTTGCAAAACGATTAGCGTCATCAGGCGATGCCCTACAACAAAATTAGGCTACGCCCGATTGCGAAGTTCTGACGGTTCTTGGTAAGAGACTTTAGATCAAAACTGGACCGGGATTCAGCCAAATGAATGAGGACGCTCCTCTGCGGATCTGGCATTCCTGCGGATGATCTCCGGTTCCGTGCGAACTGGAGGGCAGTTCACGCGTTCAACAGGGTAACTTCCAACCAAATAAACAAAAAATGAAAAATCTGATAAATTCTATCAACCGCTCGCCCTTGCGTTGCGGTTTTTTTACCCTGGCAATTGCGCTTAGCTGGTTTGCGCTTTCGCCGCCGCTCAAAGCACAATGCCCAAGCAGTTGTAACGGTAGTTCTACCGCAGTGGGAAATGGCGCGCTGAACCCTGCCTCCACCGGGATCAACAATACCGCCGTGGGTACCGATGCGCTTGCTGCCAATACTACCGGACAGTTTAACGTGGCGATTGGTGCTGGGGCGCTTACCAACAACACCGTCGGCTTCCAAAACATGGCCGTTGGGGCGGACGCGCTCGCCAACAACAAAACCGGCAACTTCAACATGGCCATTGGTTTTCGAGCGCTCTTTATGAACACCGGCGGCCGAAACAGCGGTGTTGGCGCTGCCGCGCTCAGGGACAACACGACCGGCGAGGATAACACGGCCATTGGTTCCACTGCGCTCAGGAGCAACACTACCGGCCCAGAGAACACGGCCATTGGTTCCGGTGCGCTGTCGCAAAACACCGTCGGCGACAGCAACACGGCCGTTGGCGCTTTCGCGCTCGCCAATGAAAACGCTACTGGGGGTTTCCCCCACGGCGTTTCAAACAATGCCATCGGCCGTCAAGCTCTGTTCAGCGACACGACTGGTAGTTTTAACGAAGCCATGGGTGTTAATGCGCTGTTGGATAACACTACCGGCAATGGAAACATAGCGATCGGTGACGATGCACTGATCCACAACGTAGACGCTTCTGGTAACACAGGCGTAGGCGGCGGTGCATTGTTTAACAACGCACACGGCGCACAGAACACAGTTGTGGGTTCCGCGGCCGGTCAGAACCTGGTTAATGCCGGATCTGACGGTAACATCTATATCGGCGCAGGCGCGGGCGGTTCTACGGATGAGGTAGCGTTCATCCGCATCGGTGTCCCCACCTTCGATGGCTTTCCGTATGACACCTACATCGCTGGTATTTTCGATCGGGATGTCGATATGTCCACCGCCAAGCTTGTGTTCGCCGATACCAACCAAAAGGTGGGCACGACCCTCGTCGATGCCAATGGAAACACGGTGCCTTTCAAGCCCCAAGCCATGCTCGACGAGTCGCTCAAACAACAAAAGAGGATCGCGGAATTAGAAGCCATCGTTGAGCGGCAAGAAAAAGGGATGGAAGTGTTGACGGCCCAGCTGAAAGAACAGGCGTCGCAAATCCAAAAAGTGAGCGCCCAACTCGAAGCAAGCAAGCCAGCGCCGCAAGTAGTCCTGAATAATCGCTAGAACTGATCAACTGACCGAAGCAATGAGCCGTCGTGCTTCACCGCATGGCGGCTTTTTGTTTCAAACGGTAACGCTCAAGGCTCTTTGAAGTCGCCGTGTGGAACTGCAAAGGGCGATACACAAGTTCACGGTGAGTTTGATTCTTATTAAGGCGAGAACGTACATGAAATTAGGCGGCGCCCGACTAGACAGCTGCGCACCTTTGCGAATAAATCGTGACACGTGATCAGCCAAGTTTTCCAACTGGAAGGGGATTGCGTGGCAATTGCTTGGGGCGGTCATCAATCTCTTTTTATGGCCGCCTCATTGCAAAGGCTTTGTTCTCATTGCCACTGATATCGAGCAGCGAGCCTGTGCGGGACATAACGTGCGGTCTGGCGCAAGATGCCTGCCGCGCACAAGCGATTGCGAATGCTTGACGCTGTGGGAACCGTCACAGCTAGTCTGGCGGCCAAACTTTCACAGACGATTTTAAAGTCGCGACTGTCCGTTACCTTACTCCAATTGTGAATGATGCGAAAACCCTCGCGATCGTTGTCATTGGCAAGCACGTAGAACTTCTCACGTTCAAGCGGCGCCGACGCGATGCGACGAAAAGCTTCAGGGCTTTGAACTCGCCCGGGTGCTCCGTGCGTCTCGATCACGTTGCCGTCTGCATCGTAAACGCGAATCACAGCATTGTGTGAACGGCTGCAGTGCATTGCGTAACCGATTGCGTGATCCGGCGTGTCGTACCACAGCCGACCGAATGGCAGTGCATCGGAAAGTAGATCAACGCCGCGATGATCTTTGCGCGGTCTGACTTCTGAAAACTTACATAAGGTGGAAATTCTTTTTTTATCCCGATAGGCAAGAGTATTTGAAAAGATTTCCACCCTTTGTATCTGTCACGCCCCATCAACGACTTACATTCGGCAGTTGCGAACCACTCAAAACGGCTCGCCAGGGTGATCTGAGTCTCAGGTCGCCCAGCTTCGTCTTGATCCCCGGCACTCTTGTCGGCGACACCTAAGACGCATAACGCTTCCATTTCTTTCCGCGCTGTCGGCGGCGAACAGCGGGTCAAGATCGAAGTCGAAGAAGTGAGGATCGCCAGCGTTTGCCATGGCTGGGGCGAAATCGTACCAAGTCCGCCCGTTACCCAGGAAGCAAAAAAATGAAACCTTAGCGGGACGAAAAGCCTAGTGGTAGGCCGGGGGCTATCACTGGGGTCTCATAGTCTTTTCGGCGTGGACTTGGGATTTCCTGCTATCGTGGCCTGCTCGGAATAAGCATGCTTTTCTCCCTTACTGGGGTGGTAGGCACCCACCCCCACGCCCAAAGAATTCCTGTTTAACCGTGAGCGCGGCGCAGTTGACCCAGAGAGATCGGATCAGTGAATGGCGTCTGAGATTGACTTGTGCCGCATCGCCTGGAGCTTTTGGTACTGTGCGGGTGAAAGAATTGCCTTCATCTGTGGATCATTTTGCTGATGGATTGCCTTGATCCGCTGTGCTCTCTGCATTCTTGACAGCGAAGGGTCATCCTTAATCGCCCGCACCTTCGGTGCCTCATCAGCCAGAATAGGCAGAATTTTGTCTTTTTGTTGGGGCGTGAGACCAAGGTATTGTGCTATTTCCTCGAGCTTGGCGCTTTTCTGTTGCGCGGTCGGCTGTTGCGCGGACTTCAGTTGCGCGGACGACATTGTTGCCATCAGCACGGACATTCCCAAACATAGAGCGATCACGTTGAGCCGGATGTAGTCGTTCAGTTTAATTCTCCTTGAGTTCATTGGATGCGATGCTGGTCAAGGATGGGTCGGCAAGTCAAGGCGAATCGATCCAACGAGAAGGAAATAAGCTACGGCATGTCGTGGCAAGCTCGCCCGTAGAACCGCCCTCACGGCGTCAGTGTGGGCATGTTTAGATGATAACAGTCATGTGAAGGAAGCGCTTCCAGATATCGAAGATAAACAATAGACCTTTATCACTCATTGAAATCGCCTCTAGTGCGTCTCAATCGCATCGCGACGAGTGCACAAACATTTTGTCGTTGCGGTGCGAAGAGCAAAAGAGGTAGAATCCGGGCAGTGAGACCATTTTCAATGGGCCACACTGGTTATAACTGCACGGTTAAGCATCCAAGTGGCGAAGCGTTGCGAGCAACTGAGGCGTCGAACTTAATAGATCGGAACCGTTACGCTCGATGCGAAGCCGGAACGAATCGCAATCGATCATTCATGCTGTGCCTCGTTAGCAGCGTCATCGTCATATTCATTTGTAAAATTTCGCCAAACAATGAGCCGTTTTCCAACCTGTTATTGCACTAAAGAATATGAGGCCAGGAGCAGTATGCGCGTTTTCACCCATGGAATCCTTTTTGTTTTAGGCGTGGCAACATCGTTTGGTGTTACTGCCGAGCTTGGAAGGATTGTGATTCCGGCGAGGTCATCCACGCAAGCCGCGAATGCTGGCTTACAAAAGCTCAGCGGTCGAAACGGATTACTCTACGTCCCTATGGGTCACGCCGGGCCGTTGCCGTTGTTGATCTTGTTGCACAAATCTGGTGGCTCCCCTAAGGAATGGTTTTCTGGCGGCGAATCGTTCGCGCCTTACGCGGAAAAGGGTCGTTTCATTATTCTTGCGCCGGAATCGCCCGGCTTAAGCTGGGGAACCGGACCGAAAAACTGGGGTTACGACAATGTGGCGATCAATCGCGCTTTGGAAGAAGTGTTTGTCCGCTGCCCGATTGACCGCAACCATCTCGCCATTGGTGGGTTTTCTGACGGCGCGTCGTTCGCGCTTTCACTTGGCCTGGCCAACGGCGACATATTCGGCTACGTGATCGCATTTTCACCTGGCTTTATCGTTAAAGCACACGCGCGTGGGAGACTTGGCAACAACAACGAAGTGCAAATTCCGCTGGTATATATTGCCCACGGCACAGGAGATAATGTCCTGCCGATTGCGTCGACTAGTCGCATCTTCGCCAGCTCGTTACGGAAAAACGGTTACAAGGTGGAACTCCACGAATTCAGCGGAAGCCATCATCTCTCGCGCCAAGTTGCCGATCAGGCGATGGCGTGGTTAACAGCGGCTTTTCAACAACATCGTTGAAACGTTCAGGCCGACGCTTGGTCACGCGCAGGTCGCATGCATGAGTCGCGTGGTGTCAAAGTAGCCTGTAACCGAAACGCGCTCTCCGTTGATTGCTGTGTGGTTGCTACGAGTTGTTGAATCGCTTTTCGTCGCCCAGAAGTGCAATCTGTTTCTGCCTCCATAGAGCGAAGTGTTCCCGAAAAGGCGGCAGATTGGCAAGACCAAATAGCAGCGAATCGCGCCTTGCTAAGAAGCAGGGACAACGCGGCTCCGCAGCGTGTGCACTTCAAAACGCCCTAGCGGTCAAATGCGGCGCGGGAACGGCCATTTCTGGCGGTCACTCAAGCAACGGCCAAAAAGTCCATGTGCACTGCTGTATGATACTACGCATTAAAATGTGAGAAAATTTCGGATAACGTGGTTTACGGTTTCAGTAACACGATTTTTACCTGTGAACACCTATGAAAACGTCGGTTTGCCTCGTATTACGATGGTGGCGTGCGCAACACAGAAAAAGTGCCAAAAATAAGTTAACAGCCGACCGCTCTACCACTGAGCTACGCTGGATCACCAAATTAAGAAACTGCGAGCGGGTATTTTCGCGCACGATTCGCTCTAGGCAACTGCCAATGCGCTAATCGACCCGCGGATAGACGCATACGGCGTCCCTGCAACGATATTAAAGTACTATGAGAGCGTTATTTTCAGTATTTCTCGCGTTGGGGCTTTGCGTTGGCACCCTTCAGGCTGGGCCTGTCCGCACGGCCAGGCACGTGGCGAAAAATACGGCGATTACCGCTAAGAACGTCGCGCACAGCGTGGTGAAGGGCACAAGGAGAGCTGTGCACACTGTGGTTTACAATCTCACGCCATAGCCGAATTGCGACGCCTGAGATTCGGCGCTCCCTCTGGAGCCGTCATACGACTGTCGGTAAGCCGAATTGCGATTAGACGAAACACAGTTTCGAACACAAACTGTTCAAAACTGTCGAACCGGGTTTGGTGTTTTTCGTTTTTGAGGGAATGATCGCACAATCGCTTTGGGCCCGTATAACACTTTCGCCGCGGGCTCGTGAAGTTGTCCTCCGCGTTTTCGCGATTCTTTTTGTTTTCACGCTCTTCCTGGGTGGCGTTCAGCTCCGCCGCTTCGTCGGGCAAAACACCCGGCATGTCCGTTATCAGCACGATATCGTCAACGCTTTCTACTGGGGACAAGAGACCCTGAAAGAAGCGCGCCGTTTGTCGCCCGGTGCCGCTTCCGACGATTCATGGACAGGATTCTTCCGCGGGTATTTGGCGCTCTACGAAAGGGTAAAAGAAGACGCGTACAACAACGATTACGGTCTCGATTATCCGCCGCTGCGACTTCTGACCATGGCCATCTGGAGCAAACAGGTGCGCGATGGCTTTCCGTGGGTGGACAACGAACATCCGAAGCTTGTTAACCCGCTGCTAAAAATAAACCTGTTCTGCGAATTGGTTTCTGCCGCGGCGGTTTTTCTCCTCGTTCGCTTATGTGTGCGGCGCTCATTACACGCGCACTCAACCTGGCCTGTTTGGCTATCTCGGGAGCATCGCGCCTCAATTTGCGGTCTCGCAGCGGCCAGCGTGGCTTGGCTCGAGCCATCAATGATCCTCAACGCACACGGGTGGCCGCAGTGGGACGTCTGGATCCTGCCGTTCTATCTCTTCGCAGCGCTCGCTGCTTTAAAAAATCGATGGTTCTGGTGTGGATGTTTGCTTGCCTTGGGCGCAATGCTTAAAGGACAACTGTTGTTCGTGGTGCCGTTTTTTCTTATTTGGCCACTGTGGCAAAAAAGATGGATGAATACGCTTCGCGCACTTGCCGGTTTCGCAGTAACCGCAGCGCTGATAGTTTCACCGTGGCTGCTACGAACGCCGGAGGCTTGGATCGCATTCGCTGCAGTTGCTGGCACCACTCTTGTCCTCGCCGTGTGCTACGACTTGTCGCATCGAGGTACGTGGCTGGCCGGAATTCTGGGGACCGCCGCCTTCGTAATCGGCGCGTTCGCCGGCGGCAGCTTCGCCTGGTTTGAAATCGGCTTCCTCTATGGGACCAAGCATTATCCGTATCTTTTTATCAGCTCGTGTTATAATCTTGCATCTCTGCTTGCCGGGGCTGGTTGGTCCTTAAAAGACGAATTGCTGTCGATTCACATTGGGTCGGTTCATTTTCATCTCACGTTGCAATGGGTGCTTCGTCTGCTGTTCCTGGGCACAGTGGTGTTTTGTGCGCGAGGCGCGGCGCGACATATGCGAAATCGCGATCCGCGTGTGCTGATTTCGATAACTGCACCCTGGCTGCTGATGTTCGCGCTGCTTGGTCAAATGCATGAACGCTACCTTGTGTGGGGAGCGGTGGTCAGCGCTGTCGCACTGGGTGTCAGCGTCCGTTTGAGCATTATTCACTTCATCATCTCGGCTGCGAGCACAGCGATGATCGTCCACGTGATGCTCGTGGATAAGAAACTCGATGCCACGCTGCGCGCGATTGACGTGTTGCACGACGTTCGGCCGTACGCATCGGTCTTGATGCTCGTTTGCGTGGCTGTTTACTTCTGGGATGCGCTAGGCTGGCGGATCCCGGCGTTTCGACGTGGAGCAGTGAAGACCGCGAGGGCACCTTCGCTTTCACTCGGAGCAGAGCCGGAAGAAGCCTGAATCTACGCTAGCCCATTCGGCTTCGTACAAAGACGAAGTACAGCACGAGCACAATCGCGAGCAGATAAGTGAGCCAGCTGATCTCGCGAGCGCGACCACTGAATGCTTTCACCACAGCGTAGCTGATGAAGCCAAGCGCCAGGCCGTCGGCAATTGAATACGAGAACGGAATGCCAACGATGATCAGGAATGCTGGGATCGACTCGCTGTAATCCTTCCAATCAATCTTCGTCACGTTTTGCATCATCATCGCGCCGACGATCGTCAGCGCGGGCGCAGTGATAGGCGGATAGACGCCGATCATCGCGATCACCGGGCTGAAAAACAACGCGATCAGAAAAAGCGCGGCGACGACCAGACCCGTGAGGCCCGTCCGCCCTCCGGCTTCCACGCCCGCAGCACTCTCGATGAAACTTGTGACCGTGCTGGTGCCGAGCGCAGCGCCTGCCACTGTGCCAATTGCATCAGAAACCATCGCTTGTTTCGCGCGCGGCAGTTTATTGTCGCGCATGAAACCAGCCTGCTCGCACACGCCGATCAATGTGCCGATCGCATCGAACGTGAGCATGAAAAGGAAAACAAAAACAAACGGCAACATCGTCGGCGTCAAAGCGTGCGCGATATCCATTTTTAGAAATGTCGGCCCAAGCGAAGGCGGTGGAGCAACGATCGCTGTTGGAAATTCGAAACGTGTGACTAGCATCGACTCACTCACGTCACGCGCCGCGGAAATGCTGGCCGGCATGTGTGGCAAGGTAATTTTGAGCAGACACGCCAGCGCGGTAGCCGCAAGAATCCCCCAGAGAATTGAGCCCCGGACGCGGCGCGCATGCAGGACGGCCGTCGTCAGAATGCCAACGAAAAAAATAATCAAATCAGGCGAAGCGAAGTGCATGTTCATTGTTACAGCCGTGCCCGGATCCTTCACAATCACACCTGCCTGCTGCAGTCCGATGAATGCGATGAAAAGCCCGATCCCAGCGGCAATACCGTTCTTCAGACTGGGGCTGATGGAATCGAAAATGAGCTCGCGAAGTCCGCTCAGCGACAAAATCAAAAAGAGCACACCGGAAACGAACACCACACCGAGCGCGACCTGCCATCCATTGGCGAAACCAGCTGCTGTCGCGGCTGGGAGCGCGGAGAAAACAAAAAAGAAATTCTCACCCATTCCAGGGGCCTGCGCGATCGGATACCGCGCGTAAAGAGCCATGATCACTGTCGCCAGTGCTGCTGAAATACATGTCGCCGTGGTGACAGCCCCGAACTCCATGCCCGTATCCGTACCGAACATTTTCCGGGAGAGCACTGCGGGCTGAACGAAGATGATGTAAGCCATCGTCAAAAACGTCGTCACACCAGCCAGCACCTCGGTGCGTACCGTTGTTTGGTTTTCAGATAATTTGAATAACCGTTCCATCTTCTGGATTCTGAAAGCCGGCATCGCCGAGCATTCTACTCACCCGCTTCTCGATTCGAATAGGATCGCTTGTTTCTATCGGAGGCATCTTTCAAGAGCTAGCGGGACGAGAATTTGCCGCCCATGACTCAGCATCGCAATCCCGGCGATCGCTAGATTGTTCGCTTGGAATGGATTGACGCCGGCTTCGGCAAGCTTTAGCTAAGACTCATTATGCCCAAGTACGTGATTGAAAGAGAAATTCCCGGTGCCGGAAAACTATCACGCGAAGAGCTCCAAGCTATTTCGCAGAAATCGTGCGGAGTGCTGAGCAACCTCGGACCACAAATTCAGTGGGTCGAGAGCTACGTGATGGACGATCGCGTTTATTGTGTTTACATCGCGACCAACGAAGAACTAATTCGCGAACACGCCCGGCAGGGCGGTTTCCCTGCGAACCGGATTTCCGAAGTCCTCACGATGATCGATCCCACCACCGCCGAATCGCCAACGCGCTGAACTGGCTTGCGGTCAAAGGGCTGTAGCCACCGGCCTGTGGCCGGTCCTTCTGGCCAAAGCTTTAACCTCAGGGTATCGGCCCGCGGGGCCGCGGCTACAGCAGCATCAATTACTGACGCGCCAATCTGCGAAACAAGAGCACACCCAGCACGATAAAGAGAACATTCGGAAACCAGACGAGCAGTTCCGGGTGCGCATGCGGATTTCCTCGCAAGGTATCGCCGACGATTACAAACAGAAAATAGGTTGTGGCAACAATCAGGCCCATCGCGAACCCGATTGACGTTTCACGACGATGCGCCGTCACACCAAGCGGCACGCCAATAATTGCAAAAGCCACGCACGCGAACGGAAACGAAAATCGTTTATTGATTTCCGTGCGACTGGCGCTCTGTTCCCGTTTGTTCTCGCTCTTAAGCTGCTCCAGCAATTGCTCGATCGACAGAGCGGAACGGCTCGGTCGTTTTTTCTCTTTTTCGTACAGTTCTTCGAGGCTTATAGGCAACGTGCCTTCGGCCATATTAATTCCGTCGCGGATCTTGTGGAGATTGAACGGATCCTTCGCGTCACGCTCCTGATAACGTGCCTGGTACAGATGCATGAGGATTTGTTTGTTCGCCAAATCCGCTTCAAGCATGCCGGTGCGCGCATACGTAACCTTCACGGGCAGCGCCTTATCGTTCATCTCGAAGACAGTAATGTTCTCGAGTTTGTTCCCTTCCTTTTTGCCAACGTAAATCCTGCGGCCGGGAAACTGATCGATGACCTGATCGCTGCCAAAAAGCGCCATGGGATTCCGCGTAGCGAGATCAAAAATGGTGCTGCGCAATCGCTCTTGCGCGGCAGGTGCAACCTGCACATTGAGCCAGAGACAAATCAGCGTGCAACCGACCGCAATGCCAGCGAGCGGAATCGAGACGCGCGTGACGCTCACGCCGTTGGAGCGCAGCGCGATCAATTCGTTATCCGCCGATAGCCGTCCGAAAACGAGAAGGATCGCAGTCAACAATCCCCACGGAATGGTGAAGATAAGTGAGAACGGCAGCACATAGGCGATGAACGTGATCAGGTATTCCATCGGGACGTCGTGATTCACCAGCAACGGCAGCAGCTTCCGGAAAATATTTCCGACCACGAGCACCAGGCTAAGCACCGCGATTGCAAATGCGACATTTACCAGCAGCTCGCGGCTAACAAATCGATCGATCAACTTCATCTTGCGCCGGAAACGATAGCATAAAACTGGCGGAGGGCTGAGTCGTAGCAGGGTTTGGGGGCTTCGCCGACCGCACAACCACTGCGTGGCGTCCCTACCAAAATCTCGATAATTTGCTAAGATCAAACCGATGGACAGCAGCCGCTACGACGTCGCAATCATAGGAGGCGGACCGGCCGGCAGCACCGCCGCGGCGCTGCTCGCACGCGCCGGACGTCGCGTGGTTGTTTTCGAGCGGGAAAAGTTCCCGCGCTTTCACATCGGCGAATCGCTGTTGCCGTTCAGCATGAAAGCTTTCACCAGGCTCGGGCTGCACGAAAAATTTCTGCGTGCGGGGTTCTTAAAAAAATACGGGGGCGAAATCATGGGCGCGTGCTCCGACAGCGGAACAAAGTTTTACTTTAAGGACGGCTATCGCTCGAAAACGGATCACTCTTATCAAGTGACACGCGGTGATTTTGACAAGGTGCTGCTCGATCATGCAGCCGAATCGGGAGCGGAAGTGCACGAGCAGAGCATGGTAGAAGCGGTAGAGTTCTCGAACGACGGCGTGGATCTATCGGTGCGATCCAGCGGCTCGGCTAATTCGATCCGAGCGCGTTATCTTGTAGATGCCAGCGGACGCACCTCGGTACTCGGAAGACAATTCAAGATTAAGAAGACTTATGAGCACCTTCAGAAGCTCTCGATCTTCGCGCATTACGATGGTGTATGGCGCCCGGAAGGCATTGACGCCACGCTGACAGTTTTGATTCGTGCTTTTGATCGCTGGTTTTGGCTGATTCCACTAACCGCCGAGCGAACGAGTGTCGGAGTAGTTCTCGATAGTGAAATTTTTCGGGAATCCAAGCTCAGCGCTGACGATTTCCTCGAGCAAGCGTTGGCAGAACAGCCAAGTATTTCGAAGCGGATGACAAACGCGAGCCGCGTCTCAAAAGTGCATGTCGAAGCGGATTTTTCCTATCGAAGCGTGCGTTTGTACGGCGATCGCTGGTTGCTTACAGGCGACGCTGCCGGATTCATCGATCCGATTTTCAGCAGCGGCGTTTTTCTTGCGGTGTTCAGCGGTGAAAAATGTGCCGACGCGCTGAACGAAATCCTGGATCACCCGCGCAAGGCCAAACGCTTGTTCGCCCGTTATGAGCGATCCGTGAACCGCGCGATGGATGTTTATCTTCGGTTCGTCAATGCGTGGTACACGAAGGAGTTCATTGAAATTTTCCTCGCACCGCGCAGCGTGCTCGGTCTCGTTCCTGCGATAAACGCAGTGCTTGGCGGAAATGTGGGCAACAGTTTCCCGATTCGCTGGCGCATGTGGGTGTTTTATTTTTTGGTTTGGGTGCAACGGCACCACCCGATCGCACCGAAGCTCACGCTCGTTCCAAAGAAACAGGAAGACGCGCCGGAAGCGCCTCAAACCGCTGGCGCTGTGTCATGAGTTCTCTTACGGCCCATAGGGCCGTGGCTGCAGGTGTTTTGTTCATTACCGGTGTTTGCCTAACCAGTTGCGCATCCGTTTCACATCATCAGTTCTCGGAGCCGGCCGGGGGATGGCAGACCAGAACTGGCCAACTCATGTATCGAACCGCCAAGGCGACGCTGATTGGCGAGGCAATAGTCCGCTTTTCGAAGGCGGGGGGTTTTGAATTAACGGTATCGAAAGGCCCTGGGATCACATTATTGTCTCTCCGGCAAGACGAGGAGTTTGCGGAATTCAACGCAAGCTTTACGGGTCAGCATTGGTCTGGTCCCACAGCACAGGCGCCGCCACAGTTGCGCGGCTGGCTCGGGTTGCGTGATCAACTCCTTCGCGCGCCAAATCAAAAGACGCTGAGATACGTCAGCGGCAGCGAGACATTTCAATTCCAGTTTTGAATCCCGTTTTCCGCTAAGGAGAGCTGCAGATTGGAACCAGCGTCTCACAGAGACGCCCTACAGGCATCGAGCGAAGCGGTAATTGTATGGCGCTTGGGTCAAACGCCTCAGAAACAGCGGTCTCCCACCTACAGGATTGGAATCTTCGCGAAGATTCGTGTTGAATGCGCTTGCTCATGCGCATCAGCGACTTCATCGCCCGGACCGTCACACAGCGTCGCGCG
>DATFXP010000063.1:0-8790 GCA_035315785.1 Candidatus Udaeobacter sp.
ATTACATCGTTGTACGAGTCTTTCACCGGGCAAAGCCATTGGTCGGCGCGCGTATTGGCGTTACATGCTCAGACTCAATGGACCGCTTGCCTTTTCGCGCGTGCGCGCGCGTATGGCCATATGCGTGGATTCGTTGTTCTACTTTTTGTTCTACTTTCGTGTCTTGTAAGGCCATCCCTCGCAGATCGTCTGAATCGACAAAGAAACGCCTGATTTACCTATGAAAATCGTGAACGGCGTTTGACGGGAATTTACCGGATGAAATTGGTCATTCCTGGATTTTGAGTCCAGCGCGTCTGCCAATTCCGCCACGCCGGCGACAAGAAATCTGAAGCTACGAAATCAAAAGCGAAGCTCAAGCCTTTCTCAACTGCAACCACTTCGCTGTGCGAAGGCGGCCGATCGACTGCAATGATTCAACTGTAGCCGTCGCCTTATGTGCGACGCGCACGCTTCTCGCGGAGAAGCGGCTGCAGGGATGCCTACCGCGCGATGTCGAGCGGCTGCAAACCACGTGGTGGTCCTAAGATTTCACGAAGGAGAATTACTTTTCTCAAGGTTGATTTCGATGCGAGCAACGTGCCGATGTCCATCTTGAAATCTGCACCTTTGCGAACCTCGGAAGGTTTCGGAGATGCGGAAGTTTCGAGCGACGCAGTGATACTCGGCGGCTGCTGAAGCTCTACCGGTAATGTTTCATGAACTTCGAATGTTGACGCGGCGGGAACGGGCACCGGTGGTGGAAAGATTTCCTGCAAACGGCTTGGCTGTTCAAACCGAACGTTTTCCCTTTGACCGGCGTCCGATTTCCCTCGGTTTTCCCGAGGTAATCGCCAATTGCGTGGCATTACCACTGGTGGCGGTTGCACGGGCGCCAGGGGTCGAGGCGGAATGTCGGTACGAGGGATAACCGCCGGAGGCGGAGTTGAACTTGGCGGCTGACCGAGGGCCTCGAGGAATTTACGAATCCGATCAGCGTCGGATTCTCGTGGTGCCCGTTGAACAGGTCGAGGTGTTTGTGACTTCGATGAACTCGATGTTTCGTTCGAATCGCCTTTCCCAGCTTTGCTTATCGTTTTCGACAGCAGCTGAAACAGACCCGCGACAGCAATCAGCAGTAAAAAAAGTAAATTATCGAGGCTAAAGGCAAGCATGGCTGCGTCAGCGACCTAACGATTCAACGATGAAACGATTTAACGAATCTCACAGTTCATCACCCTCCATCACCCTGCGGTTTGTCTCCGCCGGCAATGGATTCACGCATGGAAGTATCGGCTTGGACGTTTTTCATCCGGTAATAATCCATTATTCCAAGATGACCCGCGCGGAATGCCTCGGCCATAGCCATCGGCACTTGCGCCTCCGCTTCGACTACTTTGGCTCGCATTTCCTGCGTTTTAGCGCGCATCTCCTGCTCAACAGCGACCGCTGCTGCTCTGCGCACCTCTGCTTTCGCTTGTGCGACACGCTTGTCAGCGTCGGCTTGTTCGGCCTGCAATTTCGCGCCGATGTTATCGCCGACATCCACGTCGGCGATGTCGATGGAGAGAATCTCAAACGCGGTATTACTATCCAGACCTTTAGCGAGAACCGTCTTCGAGATGCGATCGGGATTTTCCAACACTTCCTTGTAGGAATGCGCCGACCCGATCGCGCTTACAATGCCTTCGCCGACTCGCGCAATAATCGTCTCCTCTGTTGCGCCACCGACAAATCGATCGAGATGCGAGCGCACCGTGACTCGCGCTTTAACCTTCACTCCGATGCCATCCTGCGCCACGCCGTCAATTGTTGATCGGCCCATGGTGGGGTTCGGCGCATCAATGACTTTGGGATTGATGCTTGTGCGCACCGCTTCCAGGACTGTCTTGCCCGTTCCTTTGGTGGCTAAGTCGATCGCACACGCACGATTGAAGTCGAGCGTAATGCCAGCCTTATCCGCGGCGATCAAGGCAAGAACCACGTGGCTCACATCGCCACCGGCAAGATAGTGCGCCTCAAGCGGGTCGCTGCGGACGTCGAGCCCGGCTTTCACCGCAGTAATCCGATTATCGACAATTAGCCCAACCGGCACCTTGCGTAGCCGCATTCCGATCATTTTACCGAGGCTCACGGGCGCATTTGCGATACGTGCACGCAGCCAGAGCCCGAAAAAATTGAAAAGAACAATCGCGAGTATGAATGCGAATAACGCTAGTACCGCGATTCCGATGAGATAAAGCGATTCCATGTTGCCGGAAATGTTATCGGACGAGAAATGACCCGAAAAGTTCTAAATCTAGGCGCTGTCGGACAGCGATCCCTGCACGCTTTACGGCGCACGGTGTAGTGTGATTGAATATCTGATGCAGTGACATGAATCATGCTGTGAATTGGGAAGCGATTAGTGCAATCGGCCAAATCATCGGTGCTCTTGCCGTCGTCATTTCAGTGCTTTTATTTGGCGACGGAAGTCCCGCAGCAATGCTCGCGCAACGCGACAAGCTGCGATGCGTTCGACGTTGGACTCCCTCAATCGGTTCGCTCAACAGATCATAGGGAATGCGGATCTGGCTGAGTTGCGTAATCGCGGTTTCCACGACTTCGAGTCTCTCGAAGGCACCGATCACTCACGCTTTGATTCGTATATGCATGTGCTGTTTCGAACCGTAGAGGATGTGTATTATCAACACCTGCAGGGGAATCTCGATACACGCGTGTGGCGTGGGCTGGAAGTGGTCCTGAGCGAGACTAATGCACTTCCCGGAGTTCAGGCGTGGTGGCGTTCACGCTCGCATTGGTTCGTTGGGGAGGAGTTTGCGAAGTTCATTAATCAGCAACAGCAAACAGCCACCCGACATGATGACTAGCTCACAACACGTTTACGAAGTCCGTCCCCGTAAAGACCATCGCGGCGTTGATCTGATTTCCGATGTGCTCCCGTTCGGTCAGCTGTGGTACGACACGCCGGATAATGCAATCGGCTACGCGCTGCACAGTAGCCGTTCACATCATGCTGTGATTCGCGTTTATGATGCGGCTGGCAACATGATCGACACGCACGAGCACAAGGGCGATTTCAAGGAGTGGTGATCAAACTCACCACAAACTCGTGTATCGCCCTTTGCAGTTCCACGAACGCACTCAACAGTTCATCGGCGTGCACGATGAAACGCTTTCCGTAGGCATGCGCGTCCACGATCCAGATTGTTCGCCCGTTGATAATCAACGGCTGATATCCACCTAAGAAACGCAACTCAAAGCCCAAATCCGAACGGTAGATGGGAGAAATTCTACTAATCTGGGCGGATAGGTGGAAACGTCCCCAGCGTCCGTCGGGTTTTTAAGGGACGGGTGTTCCCGGCTCGACGCGGACGCTTTTCTCAACCTATCGGCGTCGCTCTCGGCGGCCAAAATCTCGGACATCCGGCTTTTTTGAGATTGTGAGCGATGATTTCCCCAATTCTTAACCGGCACGTCTGCGTTTACTGATTGTTCCGAACCGTTTGCGGTGCGGGTTTGCTTAGTTCGAGCTGTGCGCTGACTTTCTGGATTTGTGCAGCCTGCTCTTTTACTGTTGTCGCGAGACGCGCAACCGTGCTTTCCAATTCCGCGATCCTCTTTTGCTGTTTTTGGAATTCATTGAGTTTCGCTTGGGACTGGGCGCTCTTGGGACTGCGTATTCTCACCTTCTTCCCACTGGCAACGACAAGGTTGGTCCCTAACTGGCCATCGGTGTCAACGTACACGGGGAGGGCGGTGCCAGTATTAACGTCGGTCCCATAAATGCCGCCGATGAAGGTTTTTTCGTAAGGCGTTCCGCTGGCAGCAATCCCGCCGATGGAAATCACATTTACATCGCCCGCGAAACCGGGATCTCCGATGTAGACATTGTTGCTGCCGATGTCTGGATCGGTACCAGATCCGGCGCCCACAGCGGTGTTGTTGTCGCTGGTGGTGTTTGCCCTGAGCGCACCGGCACCGATGGCCGTATTTTGTTCGCCGGTTTGGTTTTCTCTGAGCGCTTCGGAACCAATGGCGGTATTGTCCGAAGCACCTGCGTTATTCCTGAGCGCGGCAGCGCCAACAGCGCTGTTTCGGCCGCCGGTGTTCATAAAGAGCGCTCGAAAACCAATGGCCATGTTGAAGTTGCCGGCGACGTTGCTGCGGAGCGCTTCCACCCCAATGGCCATGTTTTGGAAGCCAGTGGTGTTACTGCCAAGCGCCCCACCACCAATCGCCACGTTAAACTGTCCGGTAGTATTGGCGGCAAGCGCACTGGTACCCACGGCGGTATTGTTGATCCCGGTGGAGGCAGGGTTCAGCGCGTTATTTCCGACTGCGGTGGAATTACCGTTACAATCGCTTGGGCATTGTGCTTTGAGCGACGGCAAAAGCGCAAAGCAGGCAAAGACGAACAGTGCAAACGCGGGATAGATAATATTCGTTGGTGTTTTCATGTGTTGTCTTTCATTGTGTGAACGAGCCTTCGCTCACGGTTAACCCCGCGGAAAGAGGGTCAGGTGAAGCTCTGGGGGAGACACCTAACGGACTTAGCGCAAGTCCAACGCTACCGAAAATTCCAACAATCTGTCAATAGAAAATGTAGGGCGTCGTCCTACATTGCGCCGCGTCCGGATAAGCTGTGATTCCAATTCCAAGACACCAAAACACTGGCGGGTCATTCCGACCCTCGTCGTTTTCTAGATGGGGTGGAAGCTCGTATGCTCCACAGCAGGACGCTTGGGCCGTTGGGCGCTAGCACCTTACGACAATCGTCCTGTGCATTCTGGTGCATCATCCTGTACAGTCTCGCAGGAGCTAAAAATCAGTGTTTTCTGTCCTAAATCCGTCCTAAACACGGTGGAGAGCGACCCGAAAAAGGCAGTACATAGGTAAAAATGGAAGTGCTCGGGGCGGGACTTGAACCCGCAAGCCTTTCGGCATACGCCCCTCAAACGTACGTGTCTGCCAGTTCCACCACCCGAGCGTCGAGAGGGAGAAAACTTTCCGCAGACGGCAACGGCTGGCAAGTGTCGAATGTATTCTTGTAACTCATGCTCGAGCTCATCATCGAGAGCTAAACAACAGAAAGATTGTCAGAATGGAATCTCACTGGTTCGCGATTAGTTTTGAGCACGAGCAGAAGCATGAGCGCGACCAACGAGAGCGACTGGATTAAAATCGATCTTCACATTCACACTCTCGATGACCCCAAAGACGCCGTAGATTTTTCGGCGCATCAATTATTGGAACGGGCGCGCTCGCTCGGATTTCGCGTCCTCGCGATCACCCTGCACGACGCGGTGTTTGATCGAGAGGAAGTGTTCTCCGATGCGGCGGCAATGGGCATTCTGCTCATTCCGGCAGTCGAGGTGCGTTTGCTCGGTGCAGACGTGATTGTGTTGAATGTCACCGCGGAAGAAATTGCGCAGGTGAAAAATTTCGATGATTTGCGGCGGCTCCGGGCACAGCGGGGAAATTCTATTTTCACAATCGCGCCGCATCCGTTCTACATTTTTGGCGGCTCAATCGGATCGCGGCTGTTCGAAGAGATCGATTGTTTTGACGCGATCGAGATCTGTCATTTTCACATTGGCCCATTCAATCCGAATTGGCGGGCAAGACGAGTCGCAACCCGGTTTGACAAACCAATGATTGCGACTTCCGATGCCCATCGGTTGCATGCCTTTGGGCGGCACTACACGAGTATGCCAATGCCTTCGGCGCTCAACATCGAGAATGTTCTTGCCGGATTGCGCGGCGGCCCGCTACGCCTAACAAGTCCCGCTTCGAGCATGAGAGATTTTGTGAGCGCGATCTATTTTGTTTTTCTCGCGCACCCGGTTCGTGTGCGGCGAAAGATGGCCGCACCGAGCGCCTCCAAGCGTTCAGAAACCGTCCCACCTCAATGCTGAGGGGCAGGTTTGGTGAGGTCATAAATCGCGCCCCAATCACCGGACGCAACGAGGAATGCAGTCGCTTCCCAGGGACGGCTGCTTGACTGGTAATTCGTTCGTTCGTCCTGTCCCCAAAAGATATAGCGTACGCCTAACGCTTTCGCGACGTCACGCCAGTTTGCCGCGCCGTTCATTAATGCAGTCAACTGATCATTGGCCTTGCCGTAGTCGAATCCTTCCGTCCATAAATGCCCAGGGTAACCGAGGACAACCTTGCGGCCTTGAAGCAAAACTGGATGATTGTAGGTCGGGTAAGTGGCAAATCGAGCGTCCAGCGGCAGCGGCCGAAGTGCCGTGCCGATGTGATCGAGTCTGGCTCGCTCAATCAGCCCAAAGCCCGGGTGTCCGGCGGTCAAGCCGCCAAGCAGTGTAATAAATCCTGAACCGAACAGCAGCAGACATGTTGCCGCCCGTTCCGGAAAGGCCCAGCGCCCGATGATGTCGCTCCAGAGGAAAGGCAAAATAAGAAAGTAGCCCCACACCATAAGTTTGAGATTGTCCCACTCCCACGGGGCGGTTTGAACGAAGTAGCCGAAAACGAAAATCACCACTGCCGCCAGCACGAAAGCGATATCCGCTGGCGGTCCGTCGCCCCAACGCCACTCGCCTTTCCAAATACGCCACACGCACAATCCAACAAGCCCCATTGCTAACAGCACCCATAAACCAAAGTTGGGCAGCCAAAATTGGAAAAACGGAGCGATGACGCCGTTCCATGTTTTTTGCAAAAGCGCTCCGATCGGCGTGGAAGATCCAAAATCCTTTGGCCCGAGCCGAAAGAAAGGCGCGGCGAATTCGGTCGAATCTTGCGCCCACCCGGGATGCCACTTCAGCACCGATGCTGCGTGGAATTGATCGGTAGTCAGCCACACAAAAAACGTTGCCGGGATGAAAGCTGCGATCAGCAGAGCGGCAATGTGTCGGCGAATCGGCGCGCCGCGAAAAATCTCGGGCCACATCTTCGGATGCGAAATCAAGCGCCCGATGCCGGCCATTCCATCGTTGCGAACCAGATTGACAATAAATTTGAGTTCGGTCGCGCGTTCGAAAAATAATCCGACAACAAGCACGATGGTCAGCGCGATAAAGGTATGCAGATGAAACAGCGGCATCGATGCGTAAATCGAAAGTTCAACCCACCAGGGCAGGGGACCCTTCCTGTAGCCCTGTGTGTTCACTGCGGCTGGTTCACTCTTAACGCCGTCACCCGACTGGCTGGGGTTATCGGCCTTCGCCGAGGCTACGGCGGACGAGCTAACCTCACCTACAGGAGATTGGATGAAAAACTTTTCGCGCCAATGCCAGAGCAGCACGAGGCCTGCCGGGATCGCGTAAAGCCAGCCCCGCTGGGTAACAAGCATGGACAGTGCAATGCTTTTCCAGGCAATAGGCTTGTGCGCGATATCTGCTGCTGTGCCCTGATAATCCAAAAACTTGAATGTCTTCAAGAACTGGAAGCCGGCTATTCCGCCGTTGAACAAGAATCCCGCAACGGCGAACGTGCCGCCCCAACGGTAGAATCCGTAAAAGATCGCGAGTGAAGAGAGCAATCCAACCCAAACCAACCCGACTAGCAGATCGATGTGAACCAGTGAAAGCAGTCCGTTGAACAAGTCGATGCCCGCCGGGTATCTTAGTTTGCTAAAGACGAAGATCGGATTGTCCGGCCAAAGGGCGACGCCATTGGCAAAGTTTTTGATCAGCGTCAGGTGCAGTGACAGATCGCCGAGATTGTTTGGGGACTGAATCTTTAGTTCGCTACTATCGATGTACAGCAGCCAGACAAACGATCGCAAAGCAAACGCGGCGAAGCAGACCGCAACCGCCCAAAACCAAACACGGCGATAGCGCATGAGGGTCGATGGAATCGCGTTCTGTGTGTCTTCGCTCCCAGAAGATTTCCTTGGCTCTTGTTCGGCTGTCGGACCACTGGCGGATTTCCGTCGAACCGCGCTGTCGCGAGTCCCAAGAAAAGAGGCGATTGCAAATGCAGCGCCGCACACAAGCGCTACCGCGGCAGTCATCGCGTTCAACCCCCTTCCGGCAATTCCCAGGAACACTCCGCAGACTACCGACAAATTGACGAATGTGACGCCAGCAGTGACCCACTTCATGGAAGCTTGACGGGTGACGGAGAAGCTGCAGGTTGCGGTGCGCCGCCGACAAAGTCCGGCGCTCTACCAGGAAATATGTCCTTAAATACGCTTGCACTGAAGAAAATCTTCGAAGGCTCCTGAAAATTCCGCAGCGTCATCATGTCAGTGTAGTAGGTACCCTTTAGCTTCGATTCGACGTCTTTGATTTTGTCCTGCTGCACGAGAAGAAAATCGCCGTCAAGATTTGCTGGCATGTTTCCTCCTTCGTAGTAACCAACTCGATCGAAATCGCCCAACACCCATGGAAGCGGGTACACGCTGGGGCGAATTAGATGTCCGGTGAGGTGATAGTTGGACGGATCTCGCTTCGCAAGAGTGAGCAGCGGTGTGGTCAATTTAAACATGTCGTTGTACGTCTGGACGTACGCGTACGGCTCCTCTGGCGAAGAACACTTGAAGTAATTCAGCCAGATGCTTGAGCCGAGCGATATGAACAACAGCACGCCGATGACGCGTTGCGCGATACGCAAATGCTTTGGACGAACCAACAAAACCGCTCCGCCGAACACGAGCAGTAATGGCCAGCCGAAACTGATGATGCACCAGGGCGTCTTATATTTGACTATGCTGTAGGCAACCAGGCTGCCAACACCGTAGATCGCCAGATAACGCAGACTGAGGTTAAACTTCTGGGAAAATTTGCGCCGAAAGAGAATGGCAACGCCAAGGATGAACGACAGAATCAATCCCGCGAA
>DATFXP010000064.1:0-17435 GCA_035315785.1 Candidatus Udaeobacter sp.
TCAAGTCCAGCGCCTGACCAAGATTGACATAGGCGTAGTAATAGCCAGGATCCATTTCCAGCGTCTTGCGCAGTTGCGTGATAGCTTCGTCATAGCGACGCGCAAAGAAATAATCGACGCCAAGGTCCGAGTTGATTACCAACGAGAGAGGATCCAGCTCAACCGCTCGCTTTGCCTCGGCGATCGCCTCATCGAACCGGCCTAACGCGCTCAGAAGGATGTTGCCGTACTGTTGGTGCGCAATCGCGTAATTAGGGTTCAACTCAATCGCGCGCTGAAATTCCCTGTTCGCTTGAGAGAAATCGAAATCGTAAAGCCAAATTGCTATTGCTAGAGCCGTATGCGCTTCGGCCAAAGTATCATCAAGCTCAAGAGCCTTCTTTGCCGCCGCTATGGATTTTGGATAGGAATCTTGTGGACTGCCCGCTGTATAGCCCGGCAGAAATGCATAAGCATCAGCGAGTCCGGCGTAGGCGAGTGCATAATTCGGGTCTGCCGCGATGGCTTGTTGAAAGTAATCGATCGACTTCCTCAGATCGTTACCCGTGCGCTTGTTCCAAAAGAACCGTCCCTTCAAATAAAGCTGGTGCGCCTCGCTGCTCTCGGTTGGTCGCGCCGCAATGGCGTGCTTTTCCGAGCCGCTCAGCTTCGCTTGTAGCATGTCGGCAATGGCTTTCGCGATCTCGCTCTCGACTGCGAATATATCGTTTAGCTTACGATCGTAGGTATCGGCCCACAGGTGCGCATCGTTTAGTCCGTTGACCAACTGCACATTTACGCGCACCTGATCTCCTGCTTTTTGCACGCTGCCTTCCAGAATGTGCGCAACGCCCAACTGCTTCGCGATCTGCGTCAGATTATCGGGCGCGCTCTTGAAGTGCTGCGTCGATGTGCGTGAAATGACTTTCAAGTCCGCGACCTTTGCCAAACGAGTGAGAATCTCATCCTGCACGCCTTCGCAAAAGTAAGCGTTATCCGGGTCGCGGCTGAGGTTATCGAACGGCAAGACGGCAATACTTTTCGCGGGAATTGGTAGGGATCCCGCGGCTGCGGGAGGCCGTCCGCCTTCAGCATTTTCAGAGAGGCGCGCCCAGCGGTCGCGCCCTACCATCTGAAAGACGAGTAAACCGGCGGCGACAATGGCCACCGCAATGGTCAGGCCTACAATCTTGCGGCCGGTTTTCCTGGTGATCGACTTTTTGGGATCGATCTCCGATTCGAGCTTGATGCCCTCCGGTGTAATCTCAAACGCCCACGACAAAACGAGCGCTACCGGAAAACAGAGCACCAGGAGTGCGACAAGAACCTTCATTGCCCAAGCCGGAGCATCGAAAGTCGGAAAAAGGATCGAAGCCGCCTGGATCAGCAGCCACGAAACCACGATGTAGGCGGCAGCTACCTTGTAAACGTTGCGGCGCTTTAGTTCCGACAGAAAGGAAAGCTTGTCACTCATGACTTGGGGGCGAGCGAAGCAACGATTTGATCAAAGCGCGGATCGCCGCGCAAGCTGTCCCAATCAGGACTGCTTTTTAGTTCACCATAGGTGATGCCGGTTGGAAGTTCGGCTGCTGTTTTGAGTTGTTGCAGTGCCGCGTCCTTATCGCCGCACCAAGTGTAAATCTGCGCCAGATAGGTTATCAAAATGGGCGCCATCCAAGAGTCTTTGGTGAAAGGAAGGACTTCAGTAGCGCGCCTCCCTTCCGGGATTGCTTCGTCGCACCGGCCAAGCATGGCATCGGTTAGGCCAAGGTAACTCCAGCCTTGTGCATAGTTGGGTTGTTCCCGAGTCGTGTGCTCAAAAATTTGTCTGGCGGCAGTAAGGGCGGTCTGTGCGGCCTGTTTGTCCCCGAAGAGCCAGGCGGTGCGCCCGACACAGAACTCGCGAGGCACAGACGCTTCGTCGAAACTATTGGCGATGCCCTCGGGAGAAATGAGCGCGAGCGCTTCTTCGGCTTCTTTCTTATTTCGCTGGATCCAGCTGCAAACCAGCATAGGGAACGCCACGCCACGCGCCGCCTCCCGGCCTTGTTGTGCAATGACGTTCAATGGCTTTTTCAAATCCGCGGAATCGCCGGTTTGCGCGAAAGAATTGAACCCCAGCAGATAACTAACGAACGGATCGTTCGGCATGATGCTCAAAGCCTGTTCATACAGACGCCTTGCTTCCGCGTAGCGGCGCGTACCCTGGAAGGTTGAGCCAGCTTCCATCATGACTATGAAATTGCGCGGATCCAGCTCTACGGCTCGCTTGAAATTGGCGTCCGCTTCTGCGAAGCGGGCGGTTCGGCGATCGATCGCACCAGCCAGAACGTAAAGCCTGGCCTCGTTAGGCAATAGTTGCAGGGCGAGTTTCAGCTCCGCCAATGCCCGATCATAGTCACGAAATCCGTGGTAAGCATACACGCCCTTCATCCAGTGGACTTCCCCGGCGTCCGGCTGGATCTCTTCGGCCTTTTGCAACGCGACGCGTGCCATTTCACGGCGATCGTCGGTATGGTCAAACCCCGCCCAGTAGAGATCGAGGTGCGTTTCACACATGAGGCAGTACGCGCGGAAGAATTTCGGATCGCGCCGCACGGCTTCTTCGAGCAGACTGATGCCCTGAAGCAGGCTTCCCTTTGCGTCCGGATCATTGACCAAGTCATCGAGCTGGCGGGCTCGCAGATAAAGATCGTAAGCGATCGGATCGGTCGTTGCCGGCTTCTCCATCCAGGCTTTTTCCTTAGCCGACAAATGGGCTTGTAGTTGCTTGGCGATGGTTTCCGCGATCTCGCTTTGAATTGCGAACACGTCGGCCAGATCGCGGTCGTAGGTTTGCGCCCAGAGATGCGCGTCGTTTCGAGCGTCGATCAGCTGCGCATTCACGCGAACTTTGTTTGCGATCCGCTGGACACTCCCTTCGAGAACATGAGCTACCCCAAGCGCCTGACCAATATCTCGCAAATTTCGCGCTGCCGCGTTCTTGTATTGTGCCACACTGGTTCGGCTGATCACTTTGAGATCAGCGACTTTGGCCAGATTTGTGAGGACTTCGTCCTGAACTCCGTCGGCGAAAAACGCGTTCTGCTTGTCATCGCTTAAATTTTCAAACGGAAGAACGGCGATGCTTTTTTCCGGGATCGATGACGACGCCGCCTTATCGCTACCAGTTGACGATCGCAGCGACTTCAGGATTGCTGGCGTAAAAATTACCGCGGAAACACCGAGACCGATCAAAACAATCGCCGCGATGAGCAGCGTCTGAAAACCGGTAGACTGCTTTGCCTTGCCAGGGGATCGCTTCTGCGTGGCCAGACGTGCGGGCAGCGCCGCGTTGCCCGCGTCATCGGTGTAGAGATTCACAATCGAAACGCGCACACCGTGCTTTACTTCGCATTCGCCGAGATCGTGCAAGCACGACTGCCACCGGGGAAAATGTTCAAGGTCCTCAGCGACATGCTTGGAGAGCAGAATGTGACCGGCATCACCGCAATCCATAACGCGTTGGGCGATGTTTATTCCTGCTCCAGCGATGTTTGCCTGTTCGTTTAGATCGGTGATCGCGTTCACAGGGCCACTGTGAATTCCCATTCGAACTCGAAGCTCAGGATGATTTTTTAGTTCCTTCGCAATCTCTAGCGCACACAACACCGGCGCCTCAGGCGTGGTTCGAAAGACCAGCGCTCCGCCATCGCCCGTCGGCAACCGAAGTAGCTTCCCTTCAGCTTCAGCAGCGCGGAATTGCGCAGTGCCGCGCACAATTCTGCGCAGCGTCTCGACTTGTTCGCTCTGTTGGGTAATCAGCAGCTGCGAATAGCCGACAATGTCGATGAACAAGACATGCCCGATCTCCAGCTTAACTTCTGATGACGTACCGGAGGACATCTCTAATCGCTAGTCCCGTTGGATGAGCAACGGGCTGGCGACGCATATGCAACGGCGCGGTTTGTAAACGTTGCGCCGTCTAAGCTCTGGGAAGAACCCTTTTGGAATCACGCCCCTGCTTTTGCCACAGCGTTGGCTAATGAGCAAACTCGCTTTATCCCATCCTCCCTGCCGCGCCGTAGTTGCGGTTGCATCCTGACGAAGGCCGGTGTTTCGTGGGCGCACTTAAAGGGAGAAATCTAATGGCAAACCAAAAGACTGAATCGAAACGCCTGCTTTCATATGACATCGCAGAATGGGCCTGCGCGCTGAAATACGAACATCTCTCGCCCGAGGCGATCCAGGCGGTGAAATTGTTCTGGTTCGATTCCATCGGCTGCGCGCTGGGTGGGAGCCAGCAGGAGGACGCCAAGATCCTGCTTGAGCATCATCGTGCCATGGGCGGCGGCAATGGCAAAGCCACCGCATTTGTTTCGGGATTCAAAACGAATCCGGTCGACGCCGCATTCATGAACGGACACATGATGCGCGCGATGGATTACAACGATATCTATTGGAAAGCCGATCCGTGTCACCCGAGTGACCTCATCTCCGCTCCGCTGGCGCTCTGTGAAAGCGAAGGATTAAGCGGTAAAGATCTAATTCTCGCCACGATCATCGCCTACGAAATCGAGATGCGTCTTTGCGAAATCGGTCGACCGGGGGTTCGCGAGTATGGATGGCATCACGCAACCTTGAGCGCGTTCGCCGCACCGGTTGCGGCGGGACGCGTGCTGAATCTCACGCGCGATCAAATGGTGTCGGCGATCGGCATTAGCGCGGCGCGCACATTTTGTCCGGGCGCGGTGACGGCAGGCAAGTTGACCAACATGAAGAATACGGTCGATCCGTGGGCCGGTCGCATGGGCGCTGAGAGCGCGTTGCTCGCGCGAGAAGGATTCTCCGGACCGGAACACATGATCGATGGGAAAGAAGGTTTGTTTGCGGTGTTCGGTCACGCCCAATACAAGGGACAACCTGCAACTTTCGATGGCGAAGGTTTGATCAAGGATTTACCGACCTCGCCGAAATCCCATTATAGGATTCTCGATTGCGGGATGAAGAGTTTTCCGATCGAAGCGCTCAGTCACGCGCCGCTCACCGCGATGATGAAAACGGTCAAGGACAACAAGATCAAGGCTAACGACGTAAAGGAAATCAAAGTCGAAGTGATCGCTCGCGCTGCCGATATCCTGGGCGATCCACACAAATATCGACCTGACTCAAAAGAAACGGCCGATCATTCGCTCCCTTATTGCATGGCGGTGGGACTCGTTGATGGAATGGTTACGCCGCTGCAATTCAAAGAAACGCGGGTGCTCGATAAATCGCTAATTCCGATCATGGACAAAGTGAAAGTCGTCGCGAACGACGAGTTCGAAGCGCTCTTTCCAAAATTTCAACCGTCTCGGGTCACGATTACGACGATTGATGGCAAAGAGTATTCGACGCGGGTCGATGTCCCGAAAGGCGATCCGCGCGACCCCATGACGGAGGAAGAAATCGCGGTGAAATTCACCGCGCTTGGCGGCGATGTGATCGGGGAAAAGCAGTGCGAAAAATTGCGTCAATGCATCATGACCATCGACACCGCAAAAAATGTCGATGAACTTCTGAAACTAACAATTACGAAGCACGAAGGACGAAGGACGAAGGAAGCTCGAATGTTCAAATGACGAAAATCCGTTGGCGAGTTTGTTCGTCACTCATTCGTCATTAGACATTCGGCATTCGGCATTTTGATCACGCCGTGGCGCTGCCCTCGTCCGCGCCGAACTGGATTCCCTGCGCCAACGGAAGCTCGGTAGAGAAGTTGATCGTGTTCGTCTGGCGCCGCATGTAGTATTTCCAGCAATCGCTGCCGCTCTCGCGGCCGCCACCGGTTTGTTTTTCGCCGCCGAACGCGCCGCCAATCTCTGCGCCGCTGGTGCCGGTATTTACATTGGCGATTCCGCAGTCGCTTCCGACCGCGCTCACGAATTTTTCCGCTTCGCGTACGTCATTGGTGAAAATCGATGAGGTCAATCCCTGCGGCACATCGTTGTGCATCGCCATCGCTTCTTCGAAGTCGCGATAAGTCATCAAGTAAAGCAGCGGACCGAAGGTTTCGTGTTTCACGATTTCAAAATCCGGCTTCGCAGCAGCCAGGCACGGCTTCATATAAGCGCCGCCAGGAACGGTGAGCCGCTCGCCGCCATAAAGCACTTCGCCACCTTCATCTCTCAACTTTTGGATGGACTGTTGCACCATATCGACAGCGTGCCTGTCGATCAGCGGACCCATGACAGTCTTGCGATCCAGCGGATTCCCAATGGGCAGACTCTTGTAACCGGCAAGAAGTTTGTGGCGAACTTTCGAGGCAACCAGCTCATGCATGATCACACGGCGGGTAGAAGTGCATCGTTGTCCGGCTGTGCCTACGGCGCCGAAAAAGATTGATTGCACGGCCATGTCGAGATCTGCGCTGGGCGTGACGATGAGCGCGTTGTTGCCGCCGAGCTCCAGAATCGTTCGACCCAGCCGTCCGTTAACTGCTTTGGCGACATTAAATCCCATGTTGGTCGAGCCCGTGGCGGACACCAACGGAATCCGCGGATCATCCGTCAATTTTTCTCCTACTGTTTTCCGGTCGCCGACCAGCAGAGTGAAAATCGCTGGGTCAGCACCGCTTTCGCGACAGACGCGCTCGGCAATCTTGGTGACCGCGATCGCTGTAAGCGGTGTTTTTTCCGACGGCTTCCAAATCGTGGCGTCACCGCATACAGCGGCTAGCGCTGCGTTCCACGACCAGACCGCCACCGGAAAATTGAAGGCGCTAATCACTGCAATTACTCCGAGCGGGTGCCATTGTTCCATCAAACGGTGGTTCGGGCGCTCGGATTGAATCGTTAGGCCGTAAAGCATTCGCGACTGGCCGACGGCAAAATCGCAAATGTCGATCATCTCCTGCACTTCGCCTTCACCCTCAGCGATGATTTTCCCGGTCTCCAGAGTCACAAGCTGCCCGAGCTCATGTTTCAATTCACGCAATGCGTTGCCGAGACGGCGGACTGTGTCACCGCGTACCGGTCCAGGTGTGACGCACCATTTCAGAAAGGCTTCGCGCGCGCGTGAAAGCGCTTTCTTGTAATCGTCGGCAGAAGCGGTGCGGACACCGGCGATTCGGCGCCCATCGATCGGCGAAATTTTCTCAATCGTAGGGCCGCCGCCGCGCCATTCGCCATCAAAGACGCCGGCGTTGTCGTCGGTGAGACCCAATTTTTCGAGAGGTGTTTTCATGTTATCCGCTTCAACACTTCAACGCTTCAACCATATTACCTGCGCCTTTGTCGGCAGAATTTGCGCATCAACTCCGTTGCTTCATCAATTGCTTCCGCAGTGATGTCGAGCGCAGGACGGAAACGGATCGAGTTTTCTCCGGAACGAAGTGTCAAAACACCGAGATCGAAGAACCCATGCCAAAATTCTTCACGCGTTTTCGGATCAGGAAGATCGAACGCGAGAAATACTCCGCGGCCCCGCGCGGCTGTAATGAGCGGCTCTTCCGTTTGCAGATCGCGCAGTTGATCGAGGAAATAAGCGCCTACTTTCCCGGCATTCTCAACCAGACGTTCCTGCTCGATGATGCGCAGGTAATGTGTTGAGCGCACCATATCGGTGAAATTCCCGCCCCACGTTGAATTCAAGCGACTTGGTAAGCGAAAAGCGTTGTCCTTCACTTCATCGATACGCGGGCCAGCCATTACACCGCAGACCTGGGCCTTTTTTCCAAACGCCATTAGATCGGGCAAGACATCGAAATGTTCGCAGCACCAATTGCGTCCCGTGGCGCCCATGCCGCATTGCACTTCGTCGAAGATTAAGAGGATATCGTTTTCTTCGGCAATGGTTCGCAGTTTTCGCAGCCATTCACGGCGAAAATGATTGTCACCCCCCTCGCCTTGGATGGGCTCGATGATAATGGCGCAAATGTCGATGTTGCGCTGCTCGATGAACTCGCGAATCTCGCGCTCGGCTTGCTGTTCGCGCTTGATCACGTCTGCCTCGCGCTCGGATTCCGGTAGCGAGAAGTCGATGCTTGGACACGAGACGCGCGGCCAGTCAAATTTCGCAAACAAGTCCGTCTTACGCGGATCCGTATTGGTCAGGCTCATCGTGTAACCGCTCCGTCCATGGAATGCGCGACGGAAATGCAAAACCTGCGTGCCGCGCTCGCCATGGCCAGCAGCCATGTTCTTTCGGACCTTCCAATCCATCGCTGCCTTCAAACAATTCTCCACCGCAAGCGCACCGCCCTCGATAAAGAGATAACGCTGGAGCGGCGGCAAGCCGACGACGCGCTCAAATGTCGCCACAAACTCAGCGTATCCGGCTGAATAAACATCCGAGTTCGCGATCTTGACCTTGGCCGCACGCAACAGGTCACGCTGCACCTGCGGATCATCGAAATGCGGATGGTTAAACCCGACAGTCATCGATCCAAAAAATCCATAGAGATCGATGAGGCGGCGATTATCTACCCGGTCGTACAGATATGGGCCGCGGCTCTTGTCGAGATCCACGACGATCTTGAAACCGTCCAGCAAAACGTGCTCCTCAATCGTGTGGAGGACTTTCGCAGGCTCGATTGCCTTTTCCGTTTCGCTCTTTGGCGTGCGCTTTCGGGTCGAAGGGGTCTCCGCGAGGAGGGGTGCGATACTCATCCAAGATCGTAATCTGTTGCGTCAACGCGGTCAACGGTAGGGGCTATTGACCTCAATCGCCAGGGGCGGTTCAGATGAACCGCCGCTACCTTTTACACAATGCCCTGACGCAGCAGCTCGTGCTTTCCAGCGAGCAAATCCTGCACGAGATCGAAACCTCGTTTGTCGGCGTTGCGCGCTGTGCCAGCAAAATGATGATCGATTCTCATGCGCGCCGACCGGCAGAAATAATTCGCAATGGAAAGAATTTCATCTGCCGGTTTACCCTGGCCGAGCAACCATTGCGCGTACGAGCACGTCGCGCTGATCGCAAACAACTCCGTCGCGACCCCGACAAACCGGGAAAGGAGCAGTTGCTCACGATCGAGCTTTGGACCGAACCGCGCCATTGCGTGGAACAATCCCCGCGCCAGTCGCTTGCTTGTACGCGCCGCATAATTGACGTGACCGAGAAGCGTTTCATGCAAATTGTCGATCTTGCCAGCGCCATTCGGCAACCATTGGCGCGGATACCAGCCGGCATAAAATTTCCCGGAAGTTAAAACGGCTTTCGCGCGATCGGACATCGGCAGTTGCGTATTAAAAATTGCGCCGCCGACTTTTAGATGTGGGTCGAGCGCTTCCCGTGCGATGAAGAGACGCATGATTTCGCTCGAGCCTTCGAAGATTGTGTTCACGCGGCAATCGCGCAGAAATCTTTCCACAGCGATTGGTGGCTCGCCGCGTCCGGCCAGCGATGCCGCGGTCTCGTATCCGCGCCCGCCGCGCACCTGCATTGCCTCATCGGCAATGCGCCACGTCGTTTCGGTTGCCCACATTTTGCACATCGCAGTTTCGATACGCAGATCGCCAGCCTTGCGATCGAGCAGCGACGACGTAAGAAACGTCATTGCTTCCATGGCGAAAACGTTGCCCGCCATCTCCGCAATTTTGCCGGCAATGGCCGCATGTTTGCCGATGGGCACGCCCCATTGAATCCGTTCGCCGGCCCATTTGCGCGAGATCTCCAGCAACCGCTTGGAGACGCCGACGCATGCTGCAGGCAACGTCAGTCGTCCGGTATTTAACGTCGTAAGCGCAACCTTAAGTCCGGCGCCTTCCTTAGAGATGATGTTCTCCCTGGGAACGCGCACATTGGTGAACCTAACAACTGCATTGTAAAGCGCTCGGAGTCCCATGAACCGGCAGCGATATGCGATCTCCAGCCCTGGCGTATCGACATCGACGATGAAGGCCGTGATCTGTTTGCGTTCTCTTCCGCCGATCATCTTCGGTGGCGTCCGCGCCATCACGACCAGCACGCCGGCTTTCACGCCATTGGTGCACCAAAGTTTTTCTCCGTTCATGATGAACTCGGAGCCGTCTTCGGTTGGTTCGGCTTTCAAGCTAAGTGTCGCTGGGTCGGATCCTGCATGAACTTCGGTCAGCGCGAACGCCGAAATCTCGCCGCTTGCGACACGCGGGAGATATTTTTGCTTCTGCTCTTCGGTGCCAAACAAAAGCAACGGTTGCGCGACACCGATTGACTGATGCGCAGACACGAGAGCGGCGACGTTTCCATCCCAGCTTCCAAGCAACACCGCTGCGCGTCCATAATTCGATTGGGATAACCCAAGGCCGCCGTATTTCTTTGGCACCTTGATCCCAAAGGCGCCCATCTCCGCGAGTCCTTTGAAATTCTCGGGCGGAATTTCCCCGGTGCGATCGATCTCGTCGGCATCGACATGTTCGCGAAGATACGTTTCAAGCTTTCGCAGGAAGTCTTCGCCTGTGGCCCGATCCTCGGGGGCCTGTGCGGGATAGGGATGAATTCGATTAAAATCGTAACGGCCGACAAACAGGTTACTGGCGAAACTGCCGCGGTCTTCGAGTGGGTCGCGCGCGGCTTCAGCAAGTTCGAGCGCCTCACGCTGGCCTTTCGCCATTTTCGATGTGTCGATCACAGCAGGAGCTACCGGCTTTTCCGGCTTTGCGCTCGTTTCTTCAGTAATTTGTTTTTCGGGCGCTTCGAGTGGCGATTTCATATTAATCATCTGTCATTCCGAGCACAGTCGAGGGACCTCTCGATATCAGCCCAGAAAAAGTCAGAGATGTCTCGACTTCGCTCGACATGGCAGTGACGCAGGTTCGATCGGCGCTCACTCTTAATAAAATTTCGTCCCGTCACGCGCATGCTTTTTCAATATTTCGCACGGCGCAAATTTCTCTTCAGTTCGGGCCAGCCGTTCCAATTCCTCGACGGTCTTCTTCAGTCCAAAGTGTTCCGCGAATCGCAAGGGGCCGCCGCGGAACGGCGCAAAACCGGTTCCTAAAATCATTCCGTAGTCCGCGTCCTCGGGAGAATCGACAACTCCTTCTTCCACGCAACGAGCAGCCTCATTCACCATTAGGAAAATGAGCCGGTGAGTTAGCTCCTCTTCATTCAATCGTAATCTCGGGTCCTCATGCGAATCCGGTGGAATGTTTGGTCCTTCGGCTCCTTCCGGGTTACCATGCAATCCGCGGCGCCACTTCACCAGAGAGTCGTTAGGCGTTTGATTTCTGGCTTCGTATTTGTAAAAACCTGCGCCCGTTTTTCGGCCCAACATCTGCTGGTCGCGCAGCCAAAGCAGGACAGCCGAAACGTGATCGCGCTGGCCGTAAGCTTTCTCGAGGGTGTTACCGATATCGATCGTGATATCGACGCCGATTTCGTCGATCAATCGTAATGGACCCATCGGCATCCCCCACTTCACGAGCGCACGATCAAGCCGCTCGGCATCCACTCCGCTTTCAAATAGCTCAGCCGCATCGAGCAAGTACGGAAACAAAACGCGATTCACCAGGAAGCCCGGGCTATCGCGCACGATCACCGGCACTTTTCCGATCTGACGCACAAAAGCCAGGCTTCGGTCGCGTGTTTCGTCGGTTGTTTGCGTCGCAATAACAACTTCAACCAGTTTCATTCGACTCACTGGATTGAAGAAATGCAATCCGATCACGTGCTCGGGCGAAACAGTCACATCTGCCAGGTCGCTGACCGGAAGCGCTGAAGTATTTGTCGCCACGACGCTTTTCGGACCGGCTTCCATCGCCAGCTCGCGGAAAACTTCTTTCTTGATCTCCATCTTCTCAGAAGTCGCTTCAATGACGAATTGGACATCGCGCAATTCCATTGGCGCCGTGGATCCACAAATTCGGGCGCGACCCTGCTTCGCCTTTGCTTCACTCATCAAACCGCGCTTCACGGCGTCGGCGTAGACCCTTTCAATATTCGCCAACCCGCGATCAATTTGTTCGCGCGCGACATCGCGCAGGATCACAGTGACGCCACGGGAACTGAGCCATTGCGCGATGCCAGAGCCCATCACGCCGGCACCAATCACAGCCGCATGCACGATTTTGTCGGACGGTGTTCGCGACGTTCCCTTCTTGTATTTCTCCGCGAGAAAAAAATTACGGATCAGGTTTTGCGTCGATTCCTTCTTGCCGAGCTCGACAATCCCATCCAGCTCCATGCGCAACGATTCACCGGGTGAAATCGATAGCGTTTTGTTGATGATTTCATAAGCACGTTCGAGCGCCGGATTTCCGGTGGCCGAGGCAGGCACGCCGCGCTGGGGTGTCCGGTCATCGCGGGGCGATGACCCGTCCATTTTGCGCTTTCCAGCGCGTAGCTTTTTACGCGCGTGATCGAGAAGGCGATCGCGCGGCGCAATTTCGTCGACAATTCCCAGCTTCAAAGCCTCCTGAGCGGAATAAAGTTTCCCTTTCAAAATTACCTCCGCGGCCTTTTCAGGGCCGATGAAGCGTGGTAATCGCGTGCAGCCGCCCCAAGCGGGAAGAAGTCCCAAACTCGTTTCGGGCAAACCGATCCGGGTCGCAGGATCATCTGATGCGACGCGGTAATCACAAGCGAGCGCAACTTCGTAACCGCCACCGGCCGACGCGCCGTGGATAGCAGCAACGGTTGGAATTTTAAGATCCGCCAAACGATTGAAAACCTTTTGCCCGCCCTCAACAAATCCGCGCATCTCGCCGCTTTTCGCTGCTTGTAACAGCGTCTTCAGATCTGCGCCCGCAACAAAGATCGACTTCTTTGCCGATGTAATGATCATGCCGCGCAGCGAGGCGTCTTTTTCGACGGCATCGAGGTGCTCATTCAACTCATCGAGCGTGGCGGCGTCAAAAATGTTCGCGCCGGAATCGGGGCGATCGAACGTGAGAACGCAAATGCGATCGTCCCCGGTTTCGCGCCGAATCATTGGAGCTGTAACAACTGTAGGCATTACCTTCATTTTGGAACGTTTCCGGCAATTGCCAAGTGTAGAAGACCAGAGTTAAGCGCAGTTATGCGCCCGTTTGTAACGTTTTGGAGAAGCCTTCGCCGGTCGTTGCTTTGGGCGAGTGCGAGTGCTAGAAACGCCACGTGGTCGGGAAGATCTTAGAACCGGAAATCAGAAGCATGATCGAAGCGCGTGATTTCACAGCGCTCCGTGACGTGTTTGGTGAATTCGCGCCGGCTGATGTCGCCGAAGTGATTCTGGATCTGCCGGAAGACGAACAGGTGATTATTTTTCGTGTGCTGCCGCACGATCTGGCAGCGGATGTTTTCGAATATCTCGGCATCGAGGAACAACAGAAATTGCTTCGCGCCATGGCGCACGAACAAGTTGTGGCCATCCTGAATGAAATGGCGCCGGACGATCGCACGGCGCTGCTCGAGGAATTGCCCAGCGACGCCGCACGGAAGTTAATCCGATTCCTTACGCCGGAGGAACGCCGCGTAGCGACAGCGCTCCTAGGCTATCCCGAAGACAGCGTTGGCCGGTTAATGACGCCGGATTTCATCGCGGTAAAGGAAGATTGGACCGTACAACAAGTGCTCGATTACATCCGCGCATACGGCCATGACAGCGAAACGCTCAACGTCATCTATGTCGTCAATGATCAGGGCAAGTTGATCGACGATATACGCATGCGTGAGTTTCTATTAAAGCCGCTCACCTCGCCTGTGCGCGATTTGATGCAAGAAACGTTTCTAGCATTAAACGTGACGGATTCCCAGCACGACGCGCTGAATGCTTTCCGCAAATACGATCGCACGGCACTGCCAGTGATTGATTCAAATGGCGTCCTGCTCGGAATCGTGACTGTCGACGACATGTTCGACGTTGCGGAACAGGAAGCGACCGAAGACATCCAAAAAATCGGCGGCATGGAGGCACTCGATGAGCCGTACATGCGCATTTCGCTGTGGAGAATGATCCGCAAACGCGCTGGCTGGTTGGTGATTTTGTTTCTCGGCGAAATGTTAACCGCGACAGCGATGGCGAGTTTTCAGGACGAAATCGCCAAGGCGGTGGTGCTGGCGTTGTTTTTGCCATTAATCATTTCGAGCGGCGGTAATTCCGGGTCACAAGCTTCCACCCTGATTATTCGGGCGATGGCGCTGGGAGAAGTAACGTTGCGCGACTGGTGGCGCGTGGCGGGACGTGAGATTCGGGCAGGCTTCTCGTTAGGCGCGATCCTGGGAGCGATTGGAATCCTGCGCGTCGCCATGTGGTCGATCATTGGCGAAAAGTATTTTAACCGCCAGTTATATGGTCCGCATTGGCCGCTTGTCGCGATCACCGTCGGGCTGGCGCTTCTCGGAGTAGTACTTTGGGGTTCACTCGCTGGCTCAATGTTGCCATTTCTCTTGCGACGCGTCGGAGCCGACCCCGCCACGTCGTCCGCGCCCTTCGTCGCAACGCTAGTGGATGTAACGGGATTGATTATTTACTTCAGCATCGCGCTGGTCATCATGCGCGGCGTGATGCTGTAGGCGCGTGGTGACCGCGGCTACAGGTTAGCCAGCTCTTGGATCACCTTCTCCATGCCGCTGACCACGAGTGCGAAGCGATCATAATCAAGTTTGTCGGGCGTATCGTTTGACGAGTGATAGTACGGATAGCGAAACGGCGCGGTATCGGTAACCATGATGGCCGGGTAACCCTGCTGCCAGAACGACCATTGGTCCGACCAACTAACACCGGGGATGAATGCGGGCAGCGAGGCGCCTTCAGATGGGATCTTAGCGTTTTTGCGGAACAACGTGACAACACGACGTAGTAACACGCGTGACTTAACGTTACTAACGAAACCGATGAAGTTGCCGACCTTCGGATAAAACACGCCGAGACCTGGCGACGGATACGTTTGCGAGTGCGGCGCATCAGAAAAGTAACCGATGGTCTCCAAACTGATCATTGCGGAGATCTTGTCGCCTTGTTCCTTGCATCTGCGGGCGTAAACCAGGCTGCCCATTTCACCTGATAAAAAATAAGGCGGCTCCTCATTCACAAACGCAACAAAGCGCAACGTTTTGTTAGGCATCCGCTGCGGCGGATGCTGTTCCTTTTCGCGAGCAGCGAACCGCTGCGCCAACGCCAGAACCGCCGCAGCCCCACTGCCGTTATCATTTGCCCCGGGCGAACCAAACACCGAGTCATAGTGGGCTCCGATTACAATGATCTCCGGACGATTCCCTGGAATTTCCGCCTCGATATTGTGGCACGGTTGTCCGCGCATCTCATAGCTGTCTCGTCGGGTCCGCAGCCCAGCTCGCGAAAAAGAATCCTCGATGAAATCGGCAGCGGCATTGAGCTGTGGGTAATGCCACACGTTGCGCTCGCCGATTCCTCCCGCGAGCTTCTGCACATTCGCGCGGAGCTCTTCTCGCAATACAACTTCATCGGGCGAGAGCGGTCCCGCCTTCGAAACATTTATCCCCGGCATCCTCATTCCGAACCACCAGAGTAACACCAAAACGGCGACGACGACGATCGTGATGCGCAGTGCGCTGAATAGAAGCGATCGCAACATTTCATCCGATCTTCTTGCGGAACAGCAGCACACAAAGAACGGAAAGCCGGATAGACGCGATGACTAGTCGCTGGGATGAAAACTTCTTTCCTGTTCTGTTCCTTCGCACTTTCTAATCCAAAGTTTGCCGGTAACGCTTGATTCCGATCGCGAGCACGATCACGGCGAAGAGCACGATTTGCCAGAGCTGCAGACTGACGTCGATCACGTTGTTCCCTTTCAGCAAAATGCCACGAACGATGCGCAAAAAATGCGTAAGCGGAAAAGCTTCGCCAACCACTTGCGCCCAGTGAGGCATGCCGCGGAACGGAAACATGAAACCTGAGAGCAAGATCGATGGAAGAAAAACGAAGAACGCCATCTGCACGGCTTGCAGTTGGTTCTTCGCGATCGTGGAGAAGGTGATACCCATCGCGAGGTTGGCGATGATGAAGACGAGGGCGACGATTGCCAAAAGCAAAAGGCTCCCCTGCATCGGCACGTGAAAAAGAAAATAGGCGGCAACGAGAATGACTGCGACCTGGATGTAGCCGACCAAGATGTAAGGCACGATTTTTCCGATGAGCACTTCGCTTGGGCGGGTCGGCATTGAGAGAAGATTTTCCATCGTCCCGCGCTCGCGTTCGCGAGTGATCGCCAGCCCAGTGATCATCACCATTGTCATGGTCAGGATCACACCCATCAAACCGGGCACGATGTTGTATTGAGTGATTACTTCCGGATTGTAGAGGGAGTGGACACGCAAATCGATGGGCCCACTGGTCGCAGCCAAAGGGGCAAGCATTCCCTTCAAGTCATTTTGCAACGCTACGTCAAAAAGTGGTTCTAACGAGCCGAGCGCAATTCCGGTGGCCGCGGGATCAGTGGCGTCAGCCTCGATCAATAACGCCGGCCGATCGCCGCGCAAAAGATCGCGGCTAAAATTTTGAGGAATGTTGATGACAAACTGCACCTGACCGCGCGCAAGCAGGTCATGGCCCTCCTCCTCCGTTTTCACTTCGCGAACGAAATCAAAGTAAGTGCTGTTCTTCAATGCGTAGAGCAGCGTACGCCCTTGCGCGCCGTGATCGGCCATAAGGACAGCAGTCGGCAGGTGGCGCGGATCGGAATTGATGGCGTAGCCGAAGAGCGTGAGTTGAAGAAGCGGAATACCAAGCATCATCGCGAACGTGAGGCGGTCCCGTCGCATCTGCAGAAATTCTTTCGAAATGATTCCGCACAGACGCTCGAACGAAAACTTGGGATGTTTCATCGCGCTGGTTTCTGATCGTCCATCAAACTGATGAACGCGTCTTCCAAACCGGACTCAATTTGATGCCACTCGTACGGCTCACGGCGAAATGGTGCGATCGCGCGTTCGAGTTCAGCTGCGTCGGTGCTGCTGACGTGCAATGAATTGCCGAATGCCACCGCCTGTTGCACCCCGGGAGTTTTGCGAAGCTCGTCGGCCAATTTCGCGAGATCGAGTCCCTTTACCTCCCAAGTCGTCAGGCCAACGCGCGAAATGACTTCATCGACCGTACCGTCGGCAAGCAGTCTGCCCTTGGAAATGTAAGCGAGCCGTTGGCAGCGCTCGGCCTCGTCCATGTAATGGGTGGTGATGAGAAAAGTGAGGCCCTGCGCTCCAAGCTGATGAATTTCTTCCCAAAAATCGCGTCGCGCTTTTGGATCGACACCGGCTGTTGGTTCGTCGAGCAGCAACAACTTCGGCCGATGAATGAGGCAGGCCGCCAGCGCGAGACGCTGTTTCCATCCACCGGAAAGCTCGCCGGCCAGCTGCTTCCTCCGTTGCACGAGGCCGAGTTCCTCGATACTGCCACGCACGGCTTGCCGCCGATTCTTCACGCCGTACATGCGCGCGACGAAATCGAGATTTTCTTCGATGCTCAAATCCTCCCAGAAACTGAACCGCTGCGTCATGTAGCCGACCTCGCGTTTGATCGTCTCGCTTTCGTTGATCACGTCGTGACCGAGAACTTTTCC
>DATFXP010000065.1:0-5993 GCA_035315785.1 Candidatus Udaeobacter sp.
AACTTTCGCGATGTCCGGCACGTACTTGGGTACCGTGATCTTGCGGTTCATCTTGTCGCCTTTGATCGACAATTTCTGGAGCAGGTAAACGTTTCCTTTTGAGTCGACCACTTGCCAATGCGGATCGGGTGTATCAGGAGATTTGAAGTCGTCCGAGAGAGTCAGCACGCTATTGCCGTTCTCGGTCGTGTGGGTCACGTATCCCGTGTTGGCTTTTGCGCCTTGGAAGGGGCCACTCTTGTGGCTGTCCTGGACAATGCTGCTCGTAACAGCGATTATTAGCGCGGTTAAGGAACCGAGTATCGTTATATAATTCATGCCCCATTCGTCGCCAAGAGCTGAGATTCCTTACAGCTAACGTTGAGTTTCGAATGCGAATAACGGACAGAGTGTGCCTAACGAGGTGTTTCAGCCAGCTTTCGCTTAATACGTTCCCGCATTTCGATTGAAAAGGGAACATCAGACGCTTCGTCCGCATGCTCGGGAAACTGGCGTGCGGTACGGCGCATATAATGAAGCTGTTCTTCGTAACGCTGGCACCAGCAGCAAATCAAAAAATGCAGGCGTTTTTTGATCCGCATCATCAGCGGCAACGGCTCGTCCATTGATTGCGAGAGAATCCGGACCATTTCCCTACACTTAGGCGTGTGTTTGCCGATGAATTTCACTAGCATGGTCTGCCACCAGTTTCGCCGCGCGAGAACGGACGGATTGCCGATCGGCGATGGATTGTACGGCTCGTCCGGCATCAGACTGTTCCTCCTGCAGGCGTATCGAACCAGTTCATCTCAAGACATTCCCTCAGCGCCATCCGCGCTCGATGCAGCATTACCCATAGGTTGCTGTCGCTGACCGAGAGGATCGCGCAAACCTCTTTGCTGGGCACATCATCCATTTCGCGCATGGTAAAAACAGCGCGGATTTTCTCCGGCAGCTTCGAGAGACAATCGCGCATCACCTGCCAGAATTCGGCACGATGCACCACCTCATCCGGCTCGGGTTTCCATTCATGCGGCCCCAGGTCGTGGTTCCAAAAACCTATCGGCACGAATTTCTCCGAAAACTCATCGGAAAGAAATTCCATATCGGTAAACGATGTCTCTCGCCCAAGCTTCCTGAAATGATCCACAATCTTGTTTTTCAGAATGCCGACGAGCCAGCTTCGCTCTGACGAACGTCCACCGAACTTTTCGTAACCGCATACGGCGGCGAGATACGTTTCCTGCACCAGGTCCTCCGCGACTTCGGCTTTGCGTACACGCACTAAAGCGTATCGGTAAAGACACTCACCGTGGTCGTCCACCCATCGCGATGCCGTCTGAAGATCTGTGGCGCTCATAAGGGAGTTGTTACTGTTCAAACCTCAGAAATTGTCCTGCCGCGGGAATTCGGGAGATCCCATGTAGGATGCGCACACGTCGTGCGCGGCGTTCGTGTGTCCACGTTAGTATGTCGATCCAACGCGCAAAACCTTACAAGCGGCCGGAAGAGCAATGTTGTGGGCAGAATCAACAATCGCGCTTCAAGATGCTTTAATCGTTGCCACTTATTGCCAGATAAATGTCCATTTAAGACAGGAATTGGCCCTTTCTGGCAGTTCCCAATGATTTTGCTTCCCTCGTGCGAGGGAAAACCGGTTGGATTAGGAAACCCTCGTTCTATCCGTTGAATTACGGGAACGGCAACAATTGCGATTTTAGATTTTCGATTGCGGATTGCAAACGGCCGTAATGTGCGCAGCAGTCACTTCGCGGTCGCGAGACGCAGGCCCAGAAATACAAAGAGCGCGCCAGTGGTTCGATTGAGCCACTGCGCAATGGTCTCATTGTTGCGCAATCGCTTACTGAAATTGGACGCGAACCAGGCGAGGACGAGACACCAAATCGTTCCTGTGGTCGCGAACGTTAGTCCAAGTGTGATAAACGCAGCGATTTTCATGTTCGACGCCGGATCTATGAATTGGGGGAGAAAAGCGAGGAAAAACAACGCAACCTTCGGATTTAGAACGTTTGTCAACACACCCTGCCGAAATGCAGCGGACGTTGTGCGACGACGGAAATTGGATGGCAGAGTTAATTCGCGACGTCGATCCAGGATCATTTTGATTCCAAGGAAAATCAGATACGCGCCGCCGAGTACTTTTATTGCATCAAAAGCGAGTGCCGATGTGGCCAGGATTGCGGAAAGCCCCAGCGCAGCCGCGCAAGTATGGAGAATACTTCCAAGTGAAATTCCGCAAGCGGATGCCACCCCGGCTTCGCGACCTTGCGCTACGCTTCGCCCCAAAATGTAAAGGGTGTCAGGACCGGGAGTGAGATTGAGTAAAAAGCCTGCGACGAGAAATAAGCCGAAATCGTGAATACCGAACATTGCGATTGCCACCACCTCTGTTTTACCCATCGAACTACGGGAAGAGCGATCTTTGCGATTTTAGATTTTGGATTGCCAATTGCAAAGAGCGCGTAAGGGCGGAACGGAAATGACGGCAGTCCCTTACTTGTTAGGTCCGATCTGCTCCGGACTTGAGAGCAGCTGCTGGAAATCAGGACGGGTACGGATAGGGTCCCAGACTGGGTCCATCTTCAAAGAAGCGATGGACGCTGCCCCACCTGCTGGGATTGAGAGCAAATGGCGAAGCCTCTTAACGGCTTCTTCAGGTGCGCCCTCACGTGCCTCGATTTGCGCGAGCCCGATCTGGAAATTTGCGCCTGCCAGAGCATCCTTTTCGATGGAGATTGTATCCGCCGCTTGTCTGGAGAGGCGCAGCGCATCGGCATTGCGTCCCAAGGCGAGGTAAACCCAGGATAGCTCCGTCATCGCGAAAGTGTCATCTGGTCGCTCGCTGAATCTGGCCTCAAGTAACGGCAGCGCTTCTTCTCCCATTGATCTGGCTGCCTCAAGCTCTCCCGCCAGCACGCGAATGGCGACGCGCCCGGCAAGCTGTTGAAGATGCTCGCGATCGTCGTTAACGACCCTCTTCTCAATAGTTTGAAAAGCATCTGTAAAACGTCTTTCCATCGCGTCGAGGTAAACCGGCCAGCCAATGACTGTACTAACGTCGCCGGCTCCGGTCGCGCCGCGGGGACCGCCGGCGCCGCCAGGGATGCCTTTGATCACCTCTGGAAAATCATCGAGTGCTCGCCGGGCCGAGTCGAGATCCCCAGTCATGGTGAGGCGAGTCAGGATAAGGAACATCCCTGCCTGCGTGTTGTGCGGATCGATGGCCAGAGCTCGCAATTCGGCGCGCTCCGCGTCCTTCCACAGACGCAACATATAGCAGGTCACTCCGATATTGGTTGGGATTCCGGCGTCGCGCGGGTCGAGTTCCTCCGCTCGTTGAGAATCGGCCAGCGAACGCGCCCATTCACCGCGCCGGCGATAAACCCACGCGCAATACGCACGCGCGTCGGCGTTGTTCGGTTGCAATTCCAGCGTGCGATTGAACTCCGCCAGCGCGTTCTCGTATTGCCGATGACCCCAATAAAAGAATAATCCCAGCGCAAAGTGTGCTTCTGGAGAATTTGGAGCCAGCGCCAGAGCGCGATCAATGAGCGACTTCACCTCCTCTAATTCCGCTGGCGCCAAAGGAGAAACGAACCAGTGTCGCGATAGTCGGTTGCGCGCGAGCTCCGCGGCGGCTTCGGCAAAGTTTGGATCGCGTGCCAGCGCCTGTCGGTAAAACGCGTCGGCACGATCGTAGGCGTCTGCGGCCAGACTGCTCTCGGCTTGGCGAAACTCATACTGACCGCGTAGGAAGAGATCATAAGCTTCCGTATTCTTTGTCCGCGCCGTGGCCAGGACATTCGATTCGCTCGGCGAGAGATTCGCTTTCAAGGCGTCCGCGATTTGCGCTGCGACCTCGCTCTCAACGGTTAAAACATCCTTAAAGTCACGATCATAACTTTTCGCCCAAAGATGCGTATCGGTGCGGGCATCGATCAACTGCACATTCACCCGAACTTTGTCGCCAGCTCTCTGCACCGTCCCTTCGAGTACAGTGGAAACGCCGAGCTCTTGCGCGACTGTCTTTAAATTCGCCGGCTTGCTCTGATATTTCGCTGTCGAGGTTCGCGAAATGACTTTAAGATCCCGCACGGTCGCTAATTTCGTGAGAATCTCATTCTGGATGCCCTCGGCGAAATAGGTGTTTGCCTTTTCATCGCTCAGATTTTGAAAGGGCAGCACCGCCACCGATTTGTCGATCTTGCGCGCCGAGGCGCGCGGCAAGAGAAAAAATCCCGCAGCGGTAGAAATTATCGCGCCCGCTGCGACTAGGAGAACAATATTGCGGCGGCGATGGCTCCCAGGAACCTTTGGGGTGGCTTGAATTCCTTGCGGCGTCACGTCGTAAGCCCAGGCGAGGATGAGCGCGACAGGAAAACCAACCAGCAAAAGCACGACGACAAGACGCAGCGTCCAGTTTGGCAATTCCCATGCCGGAAAAACCGCAGAACCAATTTGAATGATGAATGCCGCAGCGACGATATATGCAGCCGCGACGCGATAGACTTTCCGCCGCTGCAACTCCTCGAAAAAGCCGGTCATAGGTTGTAAGGTACGTCTTCGAAGTTAACTCAACGGTCGTCAAAAACCGCGAATCGTCTAGGCTAGCTCGGATTTAGCCGCTGTCGGAATGAGGTCCTGTTGTTTCACCGCTTGAGATCCTGAGCCGTTGCAAACAGGGTGCAAGTGTTGTCTGCAGCATCGGTATTACGCCACATCGGCAATGACGCGGCGATACAGCGCTTCGTATCGAGGCAGGATGCGATCTGCCGAGAACTGTTCGATCGCACGATTGCGACTGCGTTCGCCCAATTTGCGTGCCAAATCGCGGGATTCGACGAGCACATCCAGGCCGGTAGCGGCCGCGGTCACATCCCCGAACGGATATAGAGGACAAGAATCTCCTATAACTTCGGGAATGCCGCCAACGCGGAAGGCGACTACAGGTTTTCCATAAAACATCGTCTCAAGAATGCTTAGTCCGAAGCTTTCGTATTCAGATGTGTAGAGTCCCGCATCCGCGGCCTTCACATACTCGTCCACCGCAGCAGTGTTTTGGCGAACAATGACAATATCCCGAAGTCGCAACTCATCGAGCAGTGGCTCGTAAGGATCAAAAGGGCCGCCTGCCATAACTAACAACCGAAGGCGCTCCTGATTCTTCGACATTGCGATCGTGCGCAGCAATAGGTCGATGCGCTTCACGGGTCGCAAACTCGACATGTGTAACACCAGAAATTCGTCGGTGACGCCGAGTTCGCGTCGAACTTCCTCGCGGCTCCGCTTCGGTATATCCGGCGTGAAGAAATTCGGAATGACTTCAATCGGGCGTTTCAGACCGAATGTCTCCTGCGTTTGGTTTCGGAGACTTTCCGAAACCGCCGTCACCGCATCAGAGTGCAAGAGCGCGTGCTCGATCGCGGTGCGGTAATCGGGATCCTGGCCAAGCAGCGTGGTGTCGGTTCCATGCAACGTTGTCACGATGCGCGGAGCTGACGAACCCAACATCTGCGAGGCCAAACACGCGGCAAGTGCGTGTGGCACCGCGTAATGAACATGAAAAAGATTGAGCTGCTGGGAACGCGCAACCTCCGTCATTTTCACCGCCAGCGGCAGAGTGTAATCGGGTGAGGGGAACAAAGGGTTATGCGCAACATCGACCCGATGAAAATGAAGGTTGTCCTGCGGCAGACCCAGCCTAACGGGTTGAGCGTAACTGAAGAAATAAACTTCATGACCGCGACGCGCCAGTTCTGACCCGAGCGCCGTCGCCAGGATCCCGCTACCGCCGATCAACGGAAAACATGCGATGCCAATTTTGAGCGGCTCCGGTTTCATCCTTCCCCCGTATAGGCTTTGCCGAACTCGGAAATCTCTTCACGCCTAACGAATTTCACGTCGGGAGCATCTGCCTTGTCGACGTAGTGCTGCTCGCTCGCGCCGGCGACGTAATGGGTGCACCGAATCACTGATTGCATCCAAACAAAACG
>DATFXP010000066.1:0-8701 GCA_035315785.1 Candidatus Udaeobacter sp.
CCGAGATCGAATTCTACTTTTTCGATCGTGCCTCTGAAATATTTCGGGAGTATTTTCACGTATTCCAATTTCGGGACGACAGGGCGACCGTTGTCGGTGCCAATATCCATGCCTTCGTACGAGGCGAACCGGAACGGCACGCTATGTTCCATTTTCGCTTCGGCTTGTTGTTTCCCGTTGATGAATAGCCGGCTTGTGCCGCCTGTGCCGAACTCGCCGGGCTTATCTGCAGTAAACTCGTAACGCACGTTGACTTTTCCGGCGGGCACAGAGTCGCGCGAACTGATGGTGTCCAGTTTCAATCCCAGCAGGCTGTAGGTGTGCTTAAGATGTCCGTTCTCGATATAAAGCGAAAAACCACCGAGAAAACTGGACTCAGCCACAATCACGCCCGCTACTCCGGGGCGCAGTCCAATCAGACCGTAGTGACCGAGATTATCGAGGTCGGCGCTAATACTGTAGGAACGATTATAGATCGGCGGGATCATGCCGGACGAAATGTTCTCAGTTCCGTTGTAGTAAACGAATTTCGTCTGGTCCGGTAAACCTTTCGGAAAGCCCCACACCGCTGCCATCTCTCCGAGTAACGGCAGCACTTGGTACTTTTCTGCTTCTGACCAAAAGAGCGCAGTCATCTCGCGTACTTTGTCAGGATATTTATCTGCAACGTTGTCGGCCTGCGAGAAATCCTCGTCCAGATTGTACAACTCGCATTTGTCTTGATCGGGATTCCACTTGCCAGGTGCGAATCGCGCAAGTGTTTCGGGATCGATCTTCCATGGGATTCGGTCCAAGCGCCAAGACGCGAGCCAGCCGTCCTTGTACATCGCGCGGTTTCCCAAAATCTCGAAGTACTGTTGCGAGTGCCAGGATGGTGCTTTGGCATCATCGAACGTGAACGCGAAACTCACCCCGTGCATCGGCATTTGTGGCACGCCATTGACTTGGTTTGGCGCAGGCAAGCCGGTGGCTTCGAGAATAGTTGGAGCAACATCAGTGCAATGAGTGAACTGACTGCGCACACCGCCTTTGTCTTTAATGCGTTTTGGCCACGCGATCACCATCGGATTACGGATACCGCCGAGATGTGATGCGACTTGTTTGCCCCACTGAAACGGCGTGTTGCCAGCCCATGCCCATGCTGCTGCGTAATGCGGCGCCATGTCCGGGCCTCCCCATTTTTCAAGGCCGCCGTAAGCCTTGATTGCTTTCAACTGTTGATCGGCTGTGAGCGGGACGCCGTTGAGCGTGGTCATTTCGTTGAACGTTCCCGTCTCGGTGCCTTCCATGCTCGCGCCGTTGTCGCCGAAGATGTAAATGATCAGTGTGTTGTCAACGAGGCCCATGTCCTCGATCGCTTTCACCACGCGGCCGACAGCATTGTCCGTGTTCTCTTGGTAGCCTGCGTAAACTTCCATCTGGTGGGCATACAATTTTTTCACATCAGGCGAGGCGCTGTCCCACGCGGGGAACGCCGGGTCGCGCGGCGTGAGTTTCGCGTTTGGAGGAATCACGCCGAGTTGCTTCTGGCGCGCGAATGTTTGCTCACGCAACTTGTCCCAGCCCTCATCGAACTTGCCCTTGTATTTGTCGCTCCATTCTTTTGGCACCTGATGCGGTGCGTGCGTCGCGCCCGTTGAGAAATACAGGAAGAACGGTTTGTCAGGCGTTTGCGCTTTCTGACCCCGGATCCAATTGATCGAATGTTGGACCATTGCGTCGTTAAAATAGAAATTCTTATCCGTCGGCACGCCGATGATCGTATTGTTCTCAGTCAACACCGGAGCGAATTGGCCGGTTTCGCCGCCGAGAAAGCCCCAGAAATAATCGAAGCCGAGGGCGTTCGGCCAGCGATCGAAAGGCCCGGCTGGTCCCTGTTGGTTGTCGGGTGTCAGGTGCCACTTGCCGATCGCAGCAGTGTTGTAGCCGTTGAGTTGAAGAATCTTCGCGATTGATGCCGCGCTGCTGGGCCAATTCGTGCTGTACCCGGGCCAACCACCGGGTATTTCAGCAATCGATCCGAATCCAACCGCATGATGATTCCGTCCTGATAACAACGCGGCGCGCGTGGGGGAGCAAAGTGCTGTGACGTGGAACCGATTGTAACGCAGTCCCTCGGCGGCGAGTTTGTCGAACGCTGGCGTAGCGACAGGCCCGCCGAACGTGGAGGGATTTCCGAAACCGGCGTCATCGATCAACACCAGCAGAATGTTCGGCGCAGCTGGTGGTGCCTTAACCGGTTGAGTAAACGACGGTACAGATCCTTCGAGCGTGTGTTTTGCAACGCCTTCAAATGGCTGGGGTGGACGAGGTAGAACCGTTCGATCCCATTCCGAATCTGAAGCCGCGAGTACGATTGATTGAGTTGTGACCGCAAGTGCAACCGTACCGAAGAAGATGATCCATTTTCTCATCCTGATTCCCTCCCTGAAATCTGCGAACCTATGCGAGGCGTTCTTAAACACACGTCAAAAACGGCGTTACGGATCACAAAATTCTGGAGGATGCCTTATTGCGCTACGACGCGTGGGTCCAAAGTCGAAACCGCAAATGTTACAATTTCGTGACAACGTTACGGTCGTCTGATAAAAGACTTCCGGATCCAAACAGACTGGGCCAATGGTACTTAGAGTCACAGACCGAGAACGTGCCACCATCCTTGCGGCATTACGACGATGGCTAAGCTATCCTGCAGCAAGAGAAGCAGATCTCACCGCGACAAATCGAGGGAAGCATAAACCACTGGATGACGGGGAGATTCAACGACTCTGCCAACGGTTCAGCGAAGAAGTAAAAAGAGGCAATGGAGCGGCATTGCGCCGTCATTCAAACAATGGTGCCGATATCCAGAGAGCTTCAAAACTGCGGGAAGGCGTCTGATGACTAGGAGCATGGATCCCTTTAATCGTGCATCTGCACTACAGCGCCGGAGTCGTCCAACACATGGATAATTGCTCGCTGCGACCGCGAGTGGGAGCGATACCTTGCGTACGCGATCGCGTTGCGTATCGCGTCGGGGCCCGCATACCAGATCGGACCGTATCGAAACAGCTTACTGATCAGATCAAAGCCATCTCTGTCTTTGCGCGGACGAACCTCATAATGGTCGTGCTTGGCGTTTAATCCTCGGTTGCTCTGTTTGAGATGCATAGCTTCCATACCTGTTAACTTTGTCGTTATCTTTCAAACGAATTTACAGGGTTAAAAGAGACAGTTCTGTTACTTTTTCTAGACGGGTGCCCATAACCCCACCTCGTTCTACGACTTTTTCTTAGGCCGGAGCGCCGGCGGCATTGCCGGCGAAATGCAGGTGTTCGAGAATCTCGCCGCGAAAGCGGAGAAACGAATCGTCGGTGCGATCACGTGGCCTCGCGAGATCGATATCGATCTGACGATCGATTCGGCCCGGCGCCGGGGTCATTATGAGAATGCGATCGCTCATGTAGATCGCTTCATCGATGTCGTGGGTGACGAGCAGCATCGTGGTGCGACGATTTTCCCACAGGCGCAGCACTTCATCCTGCATCCGCATGCGGGTGAAGGCGTCAAGCGCGCCGAGCGGTTCATCAAGCAGGAGAACTTTGGGGTGATTGATAAGCGCGCGTGCAAGCGCGACACGCTGCGCCATTCCGCCGGATAGATGATGTGGATACGCATTCGCAAACGCCTCCAGTCCGACCAACCGCATGAATTCGTCCACCTCATTGCGTTTTTCTCGCAATACACCGAGCGCAACGAGGCCGGCTTCGATGTTCCGGCGAACAGTCAACCACGGGAATAGATTTGGATCTTGAAAAACGAGTCCGCGTTCCGCGCTGGGTCCGACAATTTTTGCGCTACCGACAAGCAGGTCACCCGAATCAGGGACATCCAAGCCGGCGATGAGTCGAAGCAACGTCGACTTTCCACAACCGCTCGGGCCGACTAACGAAACTAGCTCACCTGCGGCAATAGAAAATGATGTGCCGCTAAGGGCGAGTCGGTTTGTGCCGGGTGCGTCTGGCACGGGAAAACTTTTGGAGATTTCGTGAACGCGAACGCCTGACGCGTCCATAATGTTCGTGGTCACCACTTGATTATTCCCTTCTGCCAGACCAGAACTCGATCGCGCAGTTTGAACAGCAAAGTCATCACTGTAGAGAAGAAAGCGGCCATGATGATGAGCGCCGCGAAGACTTTACCGTATTCGGCCCAGCCTTGGGCCCAACTAACATACCAACCAAGACCGGACTTAACTCCCACAGACTCCGCAACGACCAGAGTTAGAAATGAGGCACCTAGTCCCATGAACAAGCCAATGAAAATATTTGGAACTGCGGCTGGTATCGCGACTCGAAAGATCAGGTAGAGGCGTTTCGCGCCGAGTGTTCGCGCGACATCAAGATAGGACGCTCGCGTATTGGAAATCCCAGAGGCAGTCAGCATTGTGACCGGGAACCATACCGCAAGCGCAATTAATCCCGCCGAAGACATGAATGCCGAAGGCGACACTACCATTGCAATGGGGATCCATGCTGTTGCTGGAATTGGGCCCACAACTTTCAACAGCGGCATCCCCCAATAGCGCACCGGACTAGACCAGCCGATGCACACGCCGCTAACAAGTCCGACGAACACACCGAGTACGTAGCCACTCACGAGCAAAACCAGCGAGTGCCATGTGCTATCGAGCAAAAGCCCGCGGTCGCTAATCAAGCTGCGCAACACTGCTGCGGGTCCGGGAAAATACGGCAGCGGAAGCAAGTGCAACCCCACAGTGACCATGTCCCAAACACCGAGTAACAGGATAGCAGCAGTAAAAATCGGCCACATGTGCCGCATCCATTTGCGCAAGGCAGGCCAGAACAATTGCGCGATTGAGAGGACAACTGAGACCCCAACGATTTCCCAAAAGAGCAGCAGGTAAGAATGCGTTTCAAGAGACGGCGCGTTTTGAGCGATTAACAAGTGAGTCCCGAACGTAACTAAACTCGCGACCGGCACAGCCAGTTGCATCCACGAAGGTAACCTTGATCGTTCGTTGGTAAGCGCGGCATCCACGTTCATCGCTTATCTGATGGGTGTCATTCTGAGCGAAGCGAAGAATCTCGGATTAAATGCGTCGCCTGCCCCCAGAAAATGGACAGAGATGTTTGAAAGCCTAGCCTCATGCTACGCATTTCGTTGCAGCGCTTCGCTCAACATGACAGCGCGATCATCAGTTGTGCTTCTGCCCCTGGCTTATTTTTGCTCGGCTACCGCGTTTTTTTCAAGACAGGGAGCGTCGGGATCAGCGAGGTTCGGGGCATCCTGGTCCGGCTGATCGAACATCTTTCTTCGGCAACACGAATCTCCAGTGTCTTTCTGGATCAGCGCTGCGATTAAGCGGATGTCTTCGTCCGGTGAAACCTGAGCACCAGCAATTTTTTCCACCTCCAGGGTTTTGATCCACTCGTCCGTAATTCCAGGAAGATGCATGAATGCGCGTTTCGCCAGGGCTTCGGTATCCGTCTCGGGAGAAAGCATTTTGGCGATCTTCATTTCCCGACCGGCCGCATGCACCGACTCCTCAGCCAACTGAACACTCGGTATGTAGCGCAAACGCGCGAGCGCGACGGTGTTCAACTCAGGAGTTGAGGCGAGATATTTTTTCTCCACCGCTAGAAGCGCCGCAGCCTTCGGGTTGGTCTCAACCCATTTAGCGCCTTTCAACAGCGCACGAGTTGCTCTCGCAGCGGTGTCTGGATTCGCATCTACCCATTTGCCGTTCGCGATGACTTCACAGCAATATTCGTCTTTGTAAGGCGCATCCGTTATTTGGTCGGCAATGTTCCTTACCTTTCCTTCTGCGATCAGAAGACTCCCGATCGGTTCTGCGTTAGCGACTGCATCCACTTCCCCTTTATCGAGCGCCAGACCTAATTCACCCGCCGGATAAACCTTCCAGGTGATGTCTTTTCCAGCATCGATCCCATGGATGCCGAAGACCCGATTTGCGAAAACGAATGGCGGCGTGCCCATTCCTGGAACACCAATGCGCTTTCCTTTCAGATCCTCAATTGTGTGAATATTTGTATTCACACCTGCTTGAACGCGCAGACATCCGCGATGGATCCCAGCTAGAAATCTTACATCCAAGCCCTGCTCGATCGGTTTCAGAAAGTACATCACCAAATGGTGAGTGATATCGTAGCTACCAAGCGCCAGCGCATCCTTGTAAGTTGACCAGCTGCACTTCACTAATTCGGGCTCGAGTCCTTCCTCTTTGAAGAAGCCCTTTTCGTAAGCGGCGTAAATTGGAGCTTCGCAGGTTAAACCGATGTAACCGACGCGCACTTTGTTTGAATTCTGAACGGTCGAAACGGACTTCTTGTTACAGGCTGCAACCAGCAGGAGGCTCAGCGTAATTGCCAGCAGCGAAAGCTTCGACATCATTCTTCTTTCAAGGTTTTGGAAATAGCGCAATAAGTTTTACCTATGCAAGCAAAGTCCTGGCTCGCAATCAACCCCGAACGCTATCCGGGTCAAGCTCCTGATTGCATTTCGCGGGTCAGCTGAACAATATTCCTTTTTCCATGTCGGAGCCGTTGGACATTCGCCATCTCCGGTATTTCCTCGCGGTGGCCGAGGCGAGAAGCTTTAGCCGCGCGGCCGATAGGCTCGGGATTTCGCAACCGAGTGTTTCACAGCAAATGCGGGATTTGGAGGCTGGTCTTCGCGTGCCTCTGTTCCAACGCCGTGGGAAACGGATATTGCTTACTCCACGCGGTTTGATTTTTCAGGAGCACGCCCGGGTGCTCCTTCATCAATTGGAGAGCCTTCTTCATGAACTGAACGGCGAACCCGGAGAATTGCGGGGTGCGCTGCGACTGGGTGTTATTCCAGTGCTGAATGTGCCACTAGTCCCGCAGCTCCTCGGCGCGTTTGTAGCTGATCATCCTGCAATCAGCGTCACGGTCGAAGAAATTTCGTCCACTGAGATCGAGACCGCGCTTGAAGAAGGCCGTATGGATGTTGGCTTGGGTTTTCTCACCCGCCACTCTCCGAATCTGCGTTACGAGCGTCTTTGCACGGATCAATTTGCGCTGATCGTAGCACCGAACCACCCGTGGTCGAACCGGCGCATCGTTGATTTCTCAAAATTGCACCAACAACGCCTGCTTCAATTGCCGGACACCTTTGTGATGCGCAGAATGTCGGACGAAATTTGTCGAAAACATATGGTCCGCCCGCATGTCATCGCTGAGATCAACGCTATCGAAACGCTTCTTCGCTCACTTGGTCCATCACAAGCCGCCGCATTGATGCCAAAGATCGCGTTGCGGGGTCGTGAGAATCTGAAGTTAAGAGCCGTCCAGTTGCGCGGCAAAAATCTTGGGTTGGATATCGGTTTGTTGCGGCTGAGCGACTCAGCAGCAAACACTGCGGTCGCAGCGTTCACCAGCCTCGCCAAGGCGACTGTTCCGAAATTGGTGAAACGGTAAACGAAGACCTGTCTGCCAAAGCCTGTAGCCACGGCCCTGCGGGCCGTCCCCGTTGAATTGCAATTATAGTGAGATGAACCGGCCGCAGGCCAGTGGCTACAGGAAAATCAAATCGTACTCAGCGCGAATCGGGACGACGCAGGTAAAGCGTTTTGCCGCCCATGTCTATCACCGCGAAATTTGTCGCCAGATAATCCTGGCCCAACACACCGGCATTAGATTCTGCCGTTGATTTCGAGAGCAGGATGTCGCCAGATACATGCGCCACGACCACTTCGGCATTTGCCAGTTTGAAATTTCCGATTGCCATTTCCTTCACACCGGTGCGATTCACGCCTTCCACCAAATTGCCGGCGCCTCCCGCGCCGTAGCTGGCGAGCGCAGTCACGCCTGTTCCAGATTTCACCGCGACCTGCGTATCGATCAGTGTGGTTGCCGAGCCAGTGTCAACGATAAACCGGGTCGCCTGTCCGTTCAGTGCGCCCTCAACAACGAAGTGATTATTCCCGTTGAGCCGCATCGGGATTTTCGTAAAGCCGTGACCGGTAAGGAAACTCGCGAGACTCTTGCTCACCGCAGAACTTGCACCGTTGGGATTGATGTAAAGCATCTGTCGGGTGCAATCGATGATCATCCCGAACTTGACCATCTCGCGCGAGCCGACCACGCCGTTCACATGCGCCATCGTTTTTGAATCGGAAAGGTGCGATCCGGTCGCGGCAGTGTTGCGCTCCGGATTCATGCCGGATAGATCGGCGATTGCGACAGGAACATATGTCATCATGCAATTGCCCATCGCGATGCTTTTTACTTTGCTCATCCCGTAACGTTCCCAGGCGCGGCCAAACAAACCGCCGACACTGGAGTCGGTTTTTTCCACCGTCAGACCGAACGTATTCACGCTATTGCGATCGATGAGCGTAATGGGCGATCCGGTATCGATCATCAGCGCGCCGCGTCGATTATTTATGGAAACCGGAACCAGCAGATGATTGCCATAACGTCGCTCCAGCTTTGCGCCGGCAAGTCCCTGGCTGGCAAGCGTGGCAGTGAGTGTGCCGCCGGCTGGCTGTCCTCGTGCACAGAATGGCGTCACCATTGCGAGGAAAAGTATTGGGATCAATTTGTTCATACGATGGTTTTAGGACACGGCTATCGTTTCGTCGAGGCTCACACGAATGTCCTGCGCTACGCGAACAGAAGCACTAAGGCAAAAAGCTGTTGAAACAGCTTCGGGC